>NZ_KV789124.1:32260-56107 GCF_001807465.1 Actinomyces sp. HMSC08A09
GCGCTGGGCCCCACCCATCCCGCCACTCACCTCCTACCTCCCACACACTTCGACCGAATCTTCAAAACAGACCCGGAGCCGCGTCGTTTATGAAGATTCGGTCGAAGTGTTAGGCGAGTGCCGGCACTTGGCAGCTGCCAGCCCCCGCGGTCGCCTCCCACTCCGCCCCGCGGCGGGTGATCGTCTAGGCTCGCGGCATGGCGACTCCGGAGTTCATCGTCTCCCTGCGACAGAGGATCGGGCACGACATGCTGTGGCTGCCGGGGGTGAGCATCGTCGTCGTCGACGAGGCCGGCCGGCTCCTGCTGGGGCGGCGCGCCGACAACGGGCGCTGGGCGGTGGTCTCCGGCATCCCCGAGCCCGGCGAGCAGCCCGCGGTGGCGATCCGGCGCGAGTGCCTGGAGGAGACCGGTGTGGACGTGGAGGTGCTGGCCATCACAAGCGTGACCGCGGGCGAACCCTTCGCCTTCCCCAACGGGGACAACTGCGTGTTCATGGACATCAACTTCGTGGGGCGAGCGAGGCCCGGCAGCGCGGATCGCGCCCACGTGGCCGACGACGAGTCCACACAGGTGGGCTGGTTCGCACCGGATGCGCTGCCCGAGCCGCTGCTGAGCTCGACCCCCGGACGCATTGAGGCGGCCCTGGCCTGGCTGGCCGACCCGACGTCGGGCGCGCGCTTCCACCCGGCGTCCTGACGCCGGCTGCCGCCTTCGGTCGGGGGCATCGACGGGGACATTCAGGGACGTCGACGGGGACATTCCGCGCGTCGGGGTGCCGTCTCTTCCGGCCGGGGACAACCTGCGCGTGCGGGGACGGGATTCCTGTCCCCGCACGCGCCGATGGCACCCGCCGACGGCAAAGTGTCCCCGGCGGCGTCGAATGCCCCCGGCGCACGAGGGCGCACAGCGGCTGCAGTCAGGCCTCGGGCGCCTCGATGCCGATGCGCCGGAGGCCCTCGGCCTGCGCGCTATTCGGGTCCAGGGGCCTGGCGGCGGTGAGGATGACGCGCACGCCCTCGAGGGTAGCGACCTCGACCTCGCGGGAGTTCCACGGGGTGACGCGCGGGCCGGTGACGCTGCCCGGCCGACGCTGCTCGCAGGCCGCGGCGATCTCGTCGATCTGGGACAGGACGCAGGAGAAGCTGACGCTCATCGAAGGGCCGTCGGCCGGGGCGGGTGCCTGCGGCGCCGGCACCAGGAGGACATCCTGGAAAGCCCAGCGGCGCAGGTGCACCAGCTGGCCGGGAATGCTGAACAGAGTGAAGAAGCCCAGTGCCTCGGTCCAGAAGTCGACCGAGGCGTCCAGGTCCGACGTCGGGACAGTGACGAACATCGGCATGCCGTAGATGCCGTGGAAGGGCTCGGGCGGTTGGGCGTCCTCGCTGGGCGCGGGCACGGGGCTCATCTCGAATGCGTTGAAGGTGCTCATGCGGGGCAGCCTCGTCCCTCACGCTACGTGAGGGTCAAGGTGATCCGCGTTGCTGTTGGCCGCGCTGTCGGGGACATTCTGCCCGGCGGGGTGCGGTCTCGTCCGGACGGGGACAGTCCACGCGTACGGGGACGGGAATCCTGTCCCCGACGGCGTCGATGGCACCCGCCAGCGGCAAAGTGTCCCCAACGGCGTCGAATGTCCCCGGCTGCGACAGCACGCCTCTGTCATCAATAACGTCGTCAGAATGGAGCCATCGCAGAGACGACGAGGTTGCTGCGCGGCAGCGGCTCGCGGCGAGCCAGCGCCCGGCACCAGTCGTCGGCAGTGGTCACCGCCGCCCAGTTGGAGTGCAGCAGCGCCATGAGCGCGGTGTGCACCGTACGCGCATCGACCTTGCCGGCGCGATTGCGCAGGCTGATGGCGCCGACGGCGTCGGAGAGCACCTCTGTGGCCAGGCCGATCGCCTCTCCCCAGGCCGCCGAGGCCAGGACGCAGTTATTCGCCATGAAGCCGACGAGCGTCACGGTATTGACGCCCTGCTCGTGCAGCCATGCGGCGAGGTCGGTTCCCGCGTAGATCGACCCGTGGTGCTTGACGACGCTTTTCCACTGCGGGGTCCGTCGGCGCTCGATGCTCGGGCGGAGCTCGAAGCCCTTCCCTCCAGGGGCGAAGGTGGCGCCGCCGGGCGGACCGGCGTGCTGCACGCAGACCACGGGGAGTCCGGCACTCTCGGCGGCATCGAGTACCTGCTCGATCCTCTCCATGCAGTCGCGCAGGCGCGGGTAGCGGATGCGCAGCGGCAGACGAGCGTACTCATTCTGTACGTCGATAAGGACCAGGGCTCTGCGCAGGGCGGTTAGGTCCGGTTCATCACGATCAGTCACAGTGTCTCCAAACGTGCGCGCCGTGGCGCGGTGGTTGGGTGGTAACACTCAGGATGTGCAATCGGACTGGTGTCCACCAGTGGCGCATATGCTACGTAACGATGGTTTCACGCCAGGTGTTGAGGGACACGGTTCGGCGCCAGGCGGGACGTGCTCAGGGAGGTCGCATGCATATCGCCGTCTACGCCTTCGACGGCATCACCATGTTCCACCTGTCGATCCCCCAGATGGTCTTCGGGACCGTAAGCCGACTGGGTCTTGCCAACTGGCAGGTCTCACTGTTCACCACCACCTCCGAGTCGGTGACGCCCCCACAGGAGGCCGCGGCTCCCGCGGAAGGTGCGGGCCCACCGCCGTCCACCGCGCCATCGCGCACCACCACCATCCGCACCTCGGAGGGCTACATCCTTGGTGGTCTGGGAGGTCCGGAGCTGGCGAGCGAGGCCGACGTCGTCGTAGTCCCCGCCTGGTTCTCCGACGGCCGCCCCGCCGGGGAGGAGCTGCGCTCACTCCTGAAGACCGCACATGCGCGGGGAGCCTGCGTCGTCGGCCTGTGCCTGGGGGCGATCCCCTTGGCCGAGGCCGGTCTCATCGGCGGGCGCCGAGCGGTGACGCACTGGCGGGCCTTCGAGCCGATGGCCCGCGAGCACCCGGAGATCGCGCTGGACGAGTCGGTCCTCTACGTGGACCATGGCGACGTTCTGACCTCGGCGGGTGCGGCGTCGGGCCTGGATGCCTGCCTCCACCTGGTGCGCACGCACCTGGGGGCGCAGACCGCCAACGAGGTCGCACGCCAGCTTGTCATCGCACCGCATCGCGAAGGCGGGCAGGCACAGTACATCGAGCGGCCGGTGCCGCCGCGCGCCGACGACGACCCGATCGGTAGCACGGCAGCCTGGGCGCTGGAGCACCTGGGCGAGCCGCTACCCGTGGAACGGCTGGCGAGGACGGCACAGATGAGCACTCGTTCCTTCATCCGTGCCTTCCGGGAGTCGACCGGCATCGCGCCTGCGGCATGGGTGCGAGCGCAGCGGGTGCGCGAGGCCCAGCGCCTTCTGGAGAGCACGGACCTGGCGGTCGAGCAGGTGGCCTCGACCTGTGGCTTCGGCAGCGCCGTCACTATGCGTCAGGCCTTCGCCCGGATACTGAGCACGACACCGTCGGCCTACCGATGCCGGTTCCGCACCGTTTCTCCTGACCCCGCCGAGATGCGAGGCCGCACTGACATCTGAGGCCTCACCGCCGGCGACATCGACGGGGACTTTCTGCGCGGCGGAGTGCGGTCTCTTCCGGACGGGGACAGCCCACGCGTTCGGGGACGAGTTTCCTGTCCCCGTACGCGTCGATGGCACCCGCCGGTGGCAAAGTGTCCCCAACGGCGTCGAATGCCCCCATCAGCGTGCGGGCCCCCAGCCCTCGACCACTGGAACGCAAGCGCGGCCGACACACCCACCCACACGAGCCCCCTACCTCCACTCCGCGGGCGGTTCGACGACGAGCGGCGCCTCACCAGGGGCGCGCACCTCGGTGCGAGGCGTCTGCGCCACCCTTGGTATGATTCGGGTATGACTCAGAAGATCGCGGTGAGCCTCCCTGACGAGCAGGTCATCTCGATCCGTCGCGCGGTCGAGCAGGGCAGGGCGCCATCGGTGTCGGGCTTCATCAGCGCGGCGGTCGCCCGTGTGCAGCGGGAGGACAACCTCGCCCAGCTGCTGGACGACCTTGATCGCGAGCTCGGCCCCGTCGACGACGCCGACCTGGCTTGGGCGGATAAGGCACTGGGGCTGGCGTGACCACCACCGGTAGGAGAGGCGTCAAGGGCCTGACTCTCGACACCGGCGCGTTGCTCGCGCTTGAGCGCGGGGACTCGCGGGTCCGCGCGCTCCTTCGCCGAGCACTAGAGACGGGCCTGCCTCTGAGTATTCCCGCCGGCGTCGTGGCACAGGCCTGGCGGGGCGGTCCGCGGCAGGCCCGCGTCGCACGACTGCTCGCGGATCCCAGCGTGCACGTGGCGCCACTGGACGACACGACAGCGCGAGCCGTCGGCCTGCTCTGCGGACGCAGCGACCATCGGGACATCGTTGACGTTCACGTCGCCCTGCTGGCGCAGGAGCAGGGGCACACCGTGGTGACCTCTGACCCTGAAGACCTGAGCGCGGTCCATCCCAGTCTCCCACTCATCACGGTCTAGACGAGCGTCGCAAGCCCCGGCTGCAAACCCCTGCCGGCGACATCGACGGGGGCATTTCGCGCGGCGGGGTGCCGTCTCTTCCGGACGGGGACAGCCCACGCGTGCGGGGACGGGATTCCTGTCCCCGTACGCGTCGATGGCACCCGCCGGAGACAAAGTGTCCCCGACGGCGTCGAATGTCCCCGTCAGTGCGAGGGGCTGTCTGCACCTCGACTGGCTAGGACGCCGGCACGGCCACCCCCGCCAGCGCGCGCCCCCTCACTCCGCGGGCGGCTCGACGACGAGCGGCTCCTCTCCTGGCGCACGCACCTCGGCGCGGGGTGCCGGTTCCAGGGCAAGGCTCACGTGCAGCCGCTGCCCCTCCTCGCCGACGGCGTCGTAGGACAGTCGTGGGTTGTCCAGCTCGGTGACCTCGGTGCGGGCGCGCACGAGCCAGGGGTGGCGGCGTCGCAGCCCGATGAGGTCCTGGTGGAGCCGCAGCATCCAGGCGCCCTGCGGCGCGAGCCCGGACGGCGCGGCCGGCAGGGCGGGGCGGACCTCGTCGTCGCCGCCGAGAGTCTCGGTCTTCACCCCCCGGAAGGCCTGCTCGTCCCCGTAGTAGACGCTGGGCACGCCGCCCACGGTCATGAGCAGGACGACGGCGAGCGCCGCCCCGCCGGCCCCGACCTTGCTGGCGATGCGGGTGACGTCGTGGTTGCCGACGAAGGTGGCCGGGACGAACCGGTCCAGCAGCTCGTTGTGGCGCTTGAGGCACCAGTCGAGCTCGTAGAAGTTGACGTCGGCCAGCGAGCTCCAGGTCGCCTTCCACAGCTCGTACTGGGTGACGGTGTCCACGGTGGAGGCCTCCACGAAGCCGGCGTAGTCGCCGTGGATGACCTCGCCCATGAACCAGGCGTCGGGGTGGCGCTCGCGCACGGCGGGCAGGACGCTCGCCCAGAAGGCGGGGTCGACGGCGTAGGCGGCGTCCAGGCGCCAGGCGCTCGCGCCGCGGTCGAGCCAGTGGGTGAGCACTCGCACGGCGAGGTCGTGCACCTCGGCGGAGTCGTGGTTGAGGGCGGCCAGGGACTCGTGCCCCTCGAAGGTGGCGTAGCCGGGGCCGGTCGGTCCGGCATCGCTCCCGCCAGCACCATCCCCGACGGCGGCGTCGTCGAAGCGGAAGAGGCCGCACTCCTCTCCCCCGGCGCGGGCGGCCCGGAAGAGGGGGTGCTCGGTGCCGACGTGCCCGAGGACACCGTCAAGCATGAGGGCCAGGCCTCGGGTGCGGCAGGCTTCGGCGAGGCGGTCGAAGGCGGCGTCATCACCCAGGCGGGGGTCGATGCGCAGGTGGTCGGTGGTGTCGTAGCCGTGGGTGGAGGAGGCGAAGATCGGGCCGAGCGAGAGGCCGTTGGCACCGAGCTCGACGGCGTAGTCGAGCCAGGGCTCCAGGCGGTCCAGGCGCGCGGGGGCGCCGGGCTCGGTCAGGGGCGCATCCGGTTCGGGGCGGATGGGGGCGCCGGTGGCGCCGAGGGGGTAGACCTGCCACCAGATGGCGTGGTCGATCCAGGCTGGGGTTGCGGGACGGTTTATTCCAGGTGACTCACTAACCATGCCTCCAAGGGTGCCGCCGCACCCGTTAGCATGTCAAGGTGCCGTCTCGTACCGACAAGCGTCCCCGCCTGCGCATGGATCCCGCCGAGCGCCGCGAGCTGATCCTGTCCGCAGCGAGGCGGGCCTTCGCAAGCCGCCCGTACGAGGAGGTCTCACTGGTCGAGGTCGCGGCGGAGGCGCAGGCCTCCGAGGCACTGGTGCACAAGTACTTCGCCGGCAAGGCCGGTCTCTACGCCCAGGTCCTCCGGCGTGCCGCTGACGAGCTGGCCGAGCGCACCCGGAGGGCCGACGACGCCCTGCCGGAGGGGTCGTCGGCCCGGGACCGAGTGCGGACCGCGGTGCTGACCTATTTGGACTTCATCGCCGAGCGCTCCCCCGGCTGGGTGACCTACCAGGCGCTGGCCGGGCACGACCCGGGCGACGAGGCGGCCCGAGTGATGCGGCAGGCGCGCGAGGCGGCGGTGGCGGCCTTGGCCGAGGTTGTCGGCGGCAGCCGGGGCCACCGCGACGACTTCGCCCTGTGGGGCTACCTGGGATTCCTCGACGACGCCTGCCTGCGTTGGGTGCACGCCGGCTGCCCTGACGACCAGCGCCACAGCCTGGTTGACGCGGCGCTGGGCTGCCTGGAGGGGGCGCTGGGCGACTGGCGGGCATGAGATCTGGGACCGCCCCCGGCGAATGACACCCCGGAGCCAGCAGCCCGGCCCGCAGACACGAACGTGGGGCCCACCCCTCAAGGAGGTGGGCCCCACGTGATGGAGTCAGCGCATCAGCGTAAGCCTCGGGCTCAGCGAACAGGCTTGCGGACCTCGGCGGAGAGGAACCAGGCCTGCTGCTCGAGCTTGCCGATGAGGTCCTCGACGATGCCGGAGGAGGTGGGGTCCTCGGAGTCGACGTCCTCGTCCACGCCGCGCAGGGTGGCGACGACGGCCTCGATGGCGGAGACGATGTAGGCAACGCCCTCGCTGGTGAGGATCTCGCCCTCAGGGGCGGCCGGCACGGTGGTGGCGGCGGAGACGGTGGCCGGGCGGCCGTCGGGGACGGCGTTGATGGCGCGCATGCGCTCGGCGACCTCGTCGGAGCCCTCGCGGGCGATGTCGACGACCTCGTCGAGGTTGAGGTGGACGTCGCGGAAGTTCGGGCCAACGATGTTCCAGTGGATCTGCTTGCCGACCAGCTCGAGGGCGATGAGGTCGGTCAGAACGCGCTGGAGGTTGTCGCTCAGGGCGGCGGAGGCGGTGAAGGAGAGGTTGATGGACGGTGTTGTCATGGTGTCTGCGTTCATGGCCATCACTTTACTACATCGCCAACCTCCGTGGGTGTTACTTATGATTCACAGGCAAGCCATACCTCACCCGAAACCAAGGCTCACCTGCCCGGACGGACTTCTCTGGCGATCCACTCAGCCGACCTTGCAGGTGTTCGGCTCGCCGGTCTCCTCCTCCTCGGAGGCGAGCCAGTGCCCGTTACTACCGGGCACCATGATGTTCTTCGCCGGGATGCGCGCCTTGTTGGATGGTTCGGTGACGTCCTTGCCCTGTGCGTCGACGTAGGTCACCTGCGTCATGTCCACGCAGTAGGAGACGGTGGCGCTCTGGCCGTCGGCGCTCATGGCGACCTCGGAGATCGCCACCTTGACGGGGGTTTTGGCCTTCTGCCCCGTGTTCTGCAAGGTAGCGGCGTCGTTGATGAGCTGCTGCTGGAGGTTGCCGGTGGTGACGGTGGGTACCTTGCTGGTGTCCTGTCCGCCGCCGACCCACAGCTTCCAGGACATCTGGTCGTAGGCCACGAAGTCCTGGAGGATCGCGACCCGCTTGACGTCGAGGTCGGCGGGGATCGCGGTGACGGTGTACCCGAGCTGGGCGTCCGACAGGGAGGCCGCCGTGACGGTGCCGGCGGTGCTCGACGCCGTGGCGGCAGCTGAGGAGGCCGACGTCGGCCGCCCCGTGGAACCGGCTCTACTGGCGGGCGCCTTGGCGTCGGGTTTGGAGTCCTTGGAGGAGCAGCCGGTCAGGGCCAGTGAGCCGGCGAGCAGCAGGCAGCCCAGTGCGGCGGCTCGACGACGGCCCCCGGCTCGACTCGCGGGGCGGTTCTCGGCATGTGCCACGGGGGCTCCTGACTGTCGGCCGGAATCAACCCGGCGGAAACCAACCCGCTGACAGTACCGCGAAGGTCACGAACATGTCTCGACCTTCGTCGCCCTCCTTGCTACACCCCTGTTCTGGCGAGGGTACGTGATGCCAACAGTCCTCAGAAGGAGGAACCAGGCCTGCTGCGCAGGCTTGCCGGTCAGGCCATCCAGGATGATGGCCGATGTCAAGGGCTCGTTATCGACAGGGACACCGTGCGCACTGGGGGACAGGATTTCCGTCCCCCGACGCACAAACAGCCCCCGCCTGGAACGGAGTGCCCCCAGCCACGGTGAAGTGTCCCAGACAGCGTCGAAGATCCCCGTGAGGAAGCGAGCCGACCGAGGTCTCCCCGCCCACCGCGACGAGACCGGACCAACCTGACCAACAGCCCGGGACACCCGGTCCGGGCAGTCGCGGTCACCTTGGCGACAGCTGGAGTCTCACCAATGGCCCACACCCCGCCACCCGCACCCCAACACAGGTCGCCAACGTCATGAACTCATACATCTAGGCAACGACCACTCACCACAGGATCGTCACACCGGACAGTTCCTCGAAGGCCGGATCGCGCGTCACCAACGCAAGCGACTCGTACATCGCTTGCGCCGCCAGCATCCGATCAAAGGGATCGCGATGCGACCACTCAAGCTGCCCGCTCAAGCGCGCGTGCGACCACTCGATGGGCAAGAACTCCGCTCCGAGCCGTCGCACGTGCCCCTCGAGAGCATCCAGCCACGGCCCCGCTCCAGGCAGTTTCCCAATGCGGTTCTTGGTATGCAGCTCCCATGCACTGGCGGCGGAGACCACCACGAGATTCCCTCGGTCTCGCAGCACCTCGACAGCCCTCCCGCCCAGACGCGAGGGCTCATTGATCGCCCACATGAGCGCATGCGTATCGAGCAGGTAGCCCTTCATGCACCCTCCCAGGCACTCAGCTCCTCCTCCGGCAGCTCGTCGAAGAACGTGTCCGGCAGCTGGTATCCGCCGAAGCCCAGCTCCCGCTCACCCCCGACTGGAACCAAGCGCGCCACTGTCTGACGCCCTCGGGCGATGTTGATGGTCGTCCCCTGCTCGACCTCCACCAACAGCGCCGACAAATGCGTCTTCGCCTCCTGAACCTTCACCGTCTTCATGCATTGATGGTCCCAGGAGAAAGCGACCTGGTCAACCAGGTTGGTCAGGTTGCACCGCCGCCCACCCTCATGGTCGGGGACATTCCCCTCCGGCCAGGGACCAGTCACGCGTTGGGGGACAGGATTCCTGTCCCCCAACGCGCAGGATGCCCCCGTCTGGAGTGGAGTGCCCCCGACGGCGTCGAATGTCACCGGCCGAGTGGAGTGTCCCCGGCCCGTTCAGGCCCAGGGCTGGCGCTGAGCCCACTCCTGCGGGCTGACGCGGCGCCCGGTGTAGAAGGGCGTGTCCACGCGCACGTGCATGCGCGCCTCCGTGTAGCGCTGGTGGTGCAGGACCCCCTCGAGCCGGTCGAGGCTGTCGGCCTCGAAGCCGAGGATCCACTCGTAGTCGCTCAGGCCGAAGGTGGACAGCGTCGAGCCCTTGACGTCGGGGTACTTGGAGAAGCCGTGGCGCCCGTGCTGGGCCATCATGCGCGAGCGCTCCTCGGGCTCGAGCAGGTACCACTCGTAGGAACGCACGAAGGGGTAGACCATGACCCAGTCGCGCGGCGCCACCCCGGCCAGGCAGGCCGGCACGTGGCGGGGGTTGAACTCGGCGGGCGTGTGCAGCCCCATGCAGGACCACACCGGCTCCAGATAGCGGCCCAGCGCACTGCCGCGCAGGCGGTGGTAGGCGTCCTGCAGGACCTCGGGGTCGTCGTCGAGCCACCACACGAGCAGGTCGGCGTCGGCGCGCAGGCCTCCGACGTCGTACCAGCCGCGCGTCGTCACGCCGCCGGCCTCGACGAAGTTGGCGCTCTCCCCCAGGAGCTGCTCGCGCTCGGGCTGGGAGGCGGGCAGCGGGCGGGCCAGGCGGAAGACGGCGTAAAGGGTGTAGTGGTACTGGTTGTTGATGGCCTCCAGGTCGACGTCGGTGGCGTCGCGCGGGTCGCGGTGGGGGCGGCGCTCCTCGTCCTCGAAGCGGTGCAGGCCGCCCTCACCGGGGTGACCGCCGGGATGTCCGTGCTGGCCGTGGGTGTCGGTGCTCATTCTCTTCTCCTGGTTCGTATCGGAGCTACTGGGGTTGGGGCTATCGGGGGTCAGCGCCGTCGGTCCCGTGGTGAGCGGGCCGGCCGGGGTGGCCGGCCCCGTTCCGGCAGCAGGAATCCGGGCAGACCGTGTGGAAGGGGCCGACGCCGGTGGTCGAGTCGGGCCGGACGTCCTCACCGCGGGCAGCAGCGGCCCGCTCGAAGAGGATGTCGACGAGGGAGTCGATGAAGGCCGGGTGGGTGCCGACGGTGGCGGCGCGCACATACGGCATCCCCAGGTCGCGGGCGGTCTGGGCGGCCTCGGTGTCGAGGTCGAAGACGACCTCCATGTGGTCGGAGATGAAACCGAAGGGGGCCACGACGACGCCCCCGGGTCGCTCCACGGGGTGGCCGTCGATCAGGTGCCCGGCGGCCAGGGCCTCAAGGTGGTCGTTGACGTCCGGTTCGAGCCAGCGGGCCTGCGGCGGGCCGGAGCGCGAGCAGTAGACGAGGTCGGCCTCGACCGTCTCCAGGCCGAGACGACGGGCGACCTCGGGCACGAGCACGGCGGCGAGCGCCTCGTGCTGGGCGACGTAGGAGACCTCCGTGGACAGGTCGGCGGCCACACCCGGCTCTCGCCGCCCGGCGCCGGTCGGGCCGGAGACGCCGGAGGCGCCGTGAGTGCTCTCAGCGCCATCCCCCGGAGCGGAGCCGGCCTCCATGCCCAGGGGGATGGAGTGGGTGACGAGCACGAGGCGCGCGTCCGCGGCCGCCACTCCCTGCTCGGCCAGCGCCCCGTAGGCCTCGACGATGGCGTCAATATTGGCCTGCAGCAGCCCGGGGGTGTTGTAGTAGGGGCGCGTCTTGTCCACCGTGAGCTCCACGGGACCACCCCCGTCCCCGCCGACCCGGGCGGCGGCGTCGGCCTCGAATCCCTCACCGGTGGAGCCGTCCGCGCCGTCGGCGAGCAGGGAGACGGCACCGGCCAGGTCCTCGCGGTACTGGCGGCACCCGGAGTAGGAGCCGAAGGCCGCGGTGGGCAGGGCCAGGACGCGGCGGGCCCCGGCGTCGGCCAGCTCACGCAGGGCCTGGCTGACGAAGGGGTGCCAGTTGCGGTTGCCGACGACGATCGGCAGCGTCGAGCCGCGCTCGGCCAGGCGGGCCTGGATGGCGTCGCGCAGCTCGGCGTTGCGCGCGTTGATCGGGGAGGCGCCGCCGACGCTCTGGTAGTGGCCGGAGACCTCTACGAGGCGCGAGTCGGGCACGCCGCGGCCGGCGGTGGCGTTGCGCATGAAGGGCAGGACGTCCTCGGGGCGGCGGGGCCCGCCGTAGGACTGCAGGAGGATGGCGTCGTAGGGGGCCAGCGGGTCGAGGGCCGGAACACTGGCCGGAGCTCCGCCGAGGTCGGCACCCGGGAGGGCATCCAGGCGTGCGTCCAGGCGCGTAGGAGCCTCCTGGGTGGGCCCGGGCACGGGCGCGGCGGTGTCAGTCATGGTTCTCTCCTGTGCTTTCCAAACCCCAGACGAGCTCGAGGGCCTGACGGTAGGCCTCCTCGCGGCCCTCCTGGCCGGCGCGGCGAGCCATGACGGTGGGCTGGTGGAGGAGGCGGGCGGCCAGGTGGTGCAGGGCCCGCTCGGCCTGCGCCAGGGGCACCATGGGTTCGCCGTCGATCTCACCGGCGGCCTCGAAGCCGGGCTCGGCAGCGAGGTGATGGTGGGGGCAGGCCCCTGCGGCGGCGTCGGCGCTGTTGACACCGCTGACGCCGGTTCCGGCGCGCCCGTCGACGGCGGGGACGGCCAGGGCGAGCCGGCGGGCGGGCTGGGGGCGCAGGCGAGCGGCCTCCTCGGCGACGACGCGACCCACCTGGGCGCGCAGGGCGGTGATGAGGGGGTCCATGGCCCGGCCGGCCAGGGTGCGCTCGAAGTCGGCGGCCTCGGCCTCGACGATGGCGCGGGCGGCGGTCACCTGCTGGGCCTCGGCCTCGGGAACGGCGTCGCGCACGCGGGCCAGGTCGAGGTGGACGACGCCGGGCAGGGCGCCGACGGCCTCATCGACGTCGCGGGCCAGGGCCAGGTCGAGGATGACGAGCGGGCGACCGTCCCCCCCAGCCGAGCCGGCGCGCTCGGCGGCGACGGGGGCGACGACGTCGGCGGTGAGGATCGGCCCGCCAGTGCCGCGGCAGGTGACCACGAGGTCGGCGCGGCTCATGGCCTGGCTCAGGGCGCCGGTAGGGACGGCATGCAGCCCATGGCCGGCGGCGAAGGCCTCGGCGCGGTTGGAGGCGGAGTAGACGGCGATGTCGGTCAGGCCTCGGGCGCGCAGGTCGGCGACGGTGGCGCCGGCGTAGGAGCCGGTGCCGACGATGAGGGCGCGGCAGTCCTCCAGCGGCGGCAGGTGGCCGGCGGCCTGATCCACGCCGACGGCGACGACGCTGCGCCCCTGACCGGACAGCTCGGTCTCGTGGGCCACTCGGCGGGCGGTGGCCGAGGCGCGCTCGACGACCCGCACGAGCTCAGGGCTGAGCGTGCCCTCGTCGGCGGCGGTCTCGGCGGCGCGGCGGACCTGGCCGACGATCTGGGCCTCGCCGACCACCATCGAGCTCAGGCCCGCGGCGATGGCGAGCATCTCCCGGCGGGCGGCCGCCCCGACCAGGTGGGTCAGTAGGAGGCCGCTCGGGGGGAGCCCGGCGCGCTCGGCCAGGAAGGCGGTGATGGTCTCCCCCAGGTCCGACGCCGCGGCCGACTGGCTCGCGTCCGCCGGAGAGAGGTCCGGGTGCAGGGCCGCCGGACAGCCGGTGTCGGCCCAGGAGTCGGCATCGATGAGCAGGGTCAGGCGGTTGCAGGTGGACAGCACCAGGACCCCGCGCAACGCGGGGACCGCCTCCAGGAGGTCCGGCCCCAGCCCCGGGGCGACCGCACCGAGCCGGGCAACGACGTCGAGGCCCGGCAGTCGATGGTCTGCGGAGAGAAGATGAGTAGTCACAACGTGGGCTATTGAAACATCACCGTGGGGAGCAGGCACAATAGCGGCGTGGCGACACACACCCGACATCATGACAATGCGTCATCACCACATTTCTGACACCTTGTCAGGACCCGACGGACGTCTGGAACGCCGCACCATTACGCGCAATAAACCCCCTCTGACCACTGCTGACAGGAGGCAGTCGGATATGTCTCGCATTCAGTTCCCTTATCGCAGGGAAAGCACGCGGCGTCAGCATTCTTCGCCCGATAACGGCGATTTCGTCACCGGCAGTTCACACAATGATTCAATGACTTCCGAGCCGGCGGCGCAGGCTGCCGAAGCGGCGGGGCCTGCTGGGACCACGACGGGACCGGCTCCGTCGCCGGCGCTCCTGGAGGCGCTGGCGGGGCGGAGGCCCGCGCACACACCGGTGTGGTTCATGCGTCAGGCGGGACGGTCGCTGCCGGAGTACCGGGCGCTGCGGGCGCGCGCCGGCGTGCCGATGCTGGATGCCTGCCTGGATCCTGCGCTGGCGGCGGAAGTGACGCTGCAGCCGGTGCGGCGCCACGGCGTCGACGCCGCTGTCTTCTTCTCCGACATCATGGTGCCGTTGCGCCTGGCGGGCGTCGGAGTGCGGATCGAGGAGGGCGTCGGGCCGGTCCTCGACGCCCCGGTGCGCAGCGGCCGCGAGGTGGGCGAGCTGGTGGCCCGCCGCTTCGGTGACAGCCCCAACGCCGAGGGGGTCGGGGCGATCGAGGAGGCGGTGCGGCGCGTCGTCGTCGAGCTGGGCAGTCCGCAGGCGCCGGGCGTGCGCGAGGGGCTGAGCGAGCGGGCGCGGACCGGGCTGGAGCACAGTGCCGGGTCGGCGGGGTGGACGCCGGTGCTCGCCTTCGGCGGGGCGCCTTTCACGTTGGCGGCCTACCTGGTAGAGGGCCGGCCCAGTCGCGACCACCTGGCGGCGCGCACGCTCATGCGCGCCGACCCCGACTCCTGGGACCGGCTCATGACCTGGTGCGCGCGCCTGACCGGCGAGTTCATCGCCACCCAGGTGCGCGCCGGGGCGGCCGCGGCCCAGCTCTTCGACTCCTGGGCGGGCTCGCTGTCCCCGCGCGCCTACCGCGAGCGCGTGGCCCCCTACTCGGCGCTCGCGCTGGATGTCGCCCGTCAGGCCGTCTCCCCCACCACCGGTGAGGCGGCGCCGCTCATCCACTTCGGGACCGGGACCGCCCGGTTGTTGGGGCTCATGCGGCAGGCGGGGGCCGACGCCGTCGGCGTGGACGAGCGCATCGAGCTGGGTGAGGCCATTGAGGCGCTGGCCGAGGCCGACCCGCAGGCGGGGGCCTGCCCGGTCCAGGGCAACCTGGACCCGGCGCTGCTGGCGGCGCCGTGGCCGATCCTGGCTGAGGAGCTCGACGCGGTGCTGGCCGCCGGGCGTGCGGCGCCGGGGCATGTGGTCAACCTGGGGCACGGGGTGCCGCCGGCCACCGACGCGGATGTCCTCACCCGGATCGTGGCGCGGGTGCACGGCTCGGCCGACTGGGAGTCCGTGGCTCTGGCCGGGTGGGAGGCATGAGCGGGGAGGCCGTCGGAGAGCGGCGGTGGGACGCGCTCGTCATCGGCGGCGGGATCGCGGGCCTGACAGCGGCCTGGGACCTGGTGCGCGCCGGTCTGCGGCCGTTGCTCATTGAGGCGCGCGGCTACACCGGCGGGCTCGTCGCGGCCGGGAGCATCGGCGGGGCGCGCATGGACCTGGGCGCCGAGGGCTTCGTCGTGCGCGGCCAGGCGGCCACCTCGATGCTCGCCGAGCTGGGGCTGCGCACCGCCGCCCCGCACGGCCGGCCCCGGCTCTTCCTGCCGCCCCTCGCGCCGGGCGCCGGCGCAGGTTCGTCCCGGTGGGGGCTGCACCGGTTTCCTGACCACGCCTACCTGGGGATCCCGGCGGACCCGCTGGCGGCTGACGTCGTCGCCATCATCGGGCAGGAGGCCGCGCGCCGGGCCGCGCAGGACGCCGACCTTCCCGGTGCGGTGGGCACCGGCCCTGAGGATCCGGGCGACCTGGCCTCCTTCGTGACCGCGCGGATGGGGGCCGGCGTCCTGGAGCGCCTCGTGCGGCCCATCGTCGCGGGCATCCACTCGGCCGACCCGGCGGACCTGGCGGCCGACGTCGTCATGCCCGGGCTGCGGCGGGCGACGGCGGAGCTGGGGTCGCTCAGTGCCGCTGTGGCGGCGGTGCTGGAGCGGCGTCGGGCCCGGAAGGACGGGGCGGGTGGTCGGAGCGTGGACGCGGCCGTCGAGGGCGGGCTGTTCCGGCTCACTGACGCGCTGCGCGAGGCCATTGAGGCCGGCGGCGGGAGCGTGCGCACCCGCACTGGCGCCCAGTGGCTGCGGCCCGGCGGAGGCCAGGACTGCACGGACGGGGAAGCGCCAACCGCCTGGCGGGTGGGGATCGCTCCGACGCGCCGGGGTCCAACGCCGTCGGACGAGCCGGTGCCCGATGGCGCGCAGGAGGTCGTGGCCACCGACCGCGTCGTCGTGGCCTGCTCGGCGGGGGCCGCGCTGCGGCTGCTGCGGGGGATTCCCGGGCTGCCTGCGAGCGCGACGGAGCTGACCGTGCCGGTGGGGGCGCCGATCGCCCGCTTCACGCTGGTGGCGCGGGCGCCGGAGCTCAGTGGCGAGCCGGTGGGCTCGGGGCTGCTCGTGGCGCCCACCGGCGTTGCTGAGCCCGCTGGTCGCGGTGAGCCCGTGGCAGCGGCGTCGTCGGCCGGCGCCGGGGCCTCTGTGCCGGACTCTCATGGCACGGTTCCCGGTGGGGGGTCTGCGCGCCCGGTGGCCTGCCCGGTGCGGGCCAAGGCGCTGTCGCACCTGAGTGCCAAGTGGCCGTGGGTCGGCGCCGAGCTGCGGGCGCTGCACGGCCCGGACGTCCACGCGCTGCGCCTGTCCTACGGTCGGCCCGGGCAGCCGCGCCCCCAGGTGGATCTGCAGGTGGCGCTCGATGACGTGGCGGCCCTGACGGGGGTGCGGATCGAGCCGGAAGCGGTCATCGACCACATGCTGGTGCGCTGGGACGGGACGCTGCCGCCGGTGACGCCCGCCTACCGGGAGCGCACGAGGCTCCTGGAGGAGGACCTGGCGCCGGTGACGGGACTGGAGGTCACCGGGGCGTGGGTCGCGGGGACCGGGATCGCGGCCGTCGTCGAGCACGCCCGCGCCGCGGCCGGGCGCCTGATGGGTTCCCATGGCGGGTGAAGCGCCGCGCCGGGACGGGGGTGGGCGGCGCGTTCGTATATTAGGTCGCGAGTTCGTACCCCCAAGGTACGAAGGCGAGCCCTACGGTACGAACGCGACGATGGAGAACCGTGCACGAGGAGGGGATGGATGACCACGACAGAGACGGACTCCCGGCGGCTGAAGCTGGGCACGCGCGGCTCGCGCCTGGCGCTGACCCAGTCCGGGCAGGTCGCTGAGGCACTGATGGCGGCCGGCGGGAGCGGTGCGGCCACCGCGGCTGGCAAGGCCAGCGAGGGCTCCGGCGGCCTAGGCATCGACCTGGTCACCGTGCGCACGGACGGCGACGGCGACCGCACTCCCCTGCGACAGCTCGGCGGGGTGGGGGTCTTCGCGGCCCGGCTGCGCCACGCACTCCTGGATGGCGAGGTGGACCTCGTGGTCCACTCCTTCAAGGACCTGCCCACGCAACCGGTCGAGGGACTGGAGGTCATCTGCGTACCGGCGCGCGAGGACCCACGCGACGCCCTGTGCGCCCGTGACGGCCTGACCCTGGCCGACCTGCCCGAGGGGGCCCGTGTGGGCACCGGCTCGCCGCGCCGGGCCGCCCAGCTGCTGGCCGCCCGCCCCGACCTGGAGGTGGTGGACCTGCGCGGTAACGTACCCACGCGCCTGGCGCGGGTGCGAGGCCTAGAGGCGGTCGGCGTCGGCACCGATGAGCCGGTGGCGCCGAGCCGAGCCGATGCCGCCAGCGACCTGGACGCGGTGGTCCTGGCCCTGTCGGGGCTGCGGCGTCTGGGGCTGGAGCACTGCGCGAGCGAGGTCCTGGACCTGGAGACGATGCTGCCCGCTCCGGCTCAGGGGGCCCTGGCCGTGGAGGCCCGAGCCGGCGAGGACTGCACAGAGCTGGCCCGGGCCGTGGCGGCGCTCGACGACGAGCCCACGCGCCTGGCGGTGACGGCCGAGCGGGCGCTCATGGCCCGGCTCGGGGCGGGCTGCGCAGCGCCGGTGGGGGCCTGGGCGCACCTGCGGGGCGACAGCCAGGAGCCGCGAGCGCTCGTGCTGCGGGCGGTGGTCACCTCGCTCGATGGTGGCCAGGAGGTCGGCTGCGAACTGAGCACGGAGTTGCCCGAGACCTCCGGGGGGCCGAGGACTCCCAGTGACACGGCGGCGGTTCGGGCGGCCGAGGCGCTGGGGGTCAGGGCGGCCGAGGTCCTGTTGGAGGACGGCGCCGACCAGATCGTCGACCTGCACGCCAACAAGCCCCGGCGGGGCTGAGGCCATGGCGCAGTCCACCTCACGCACTGACTCGGCCGGGAGCCTCCCGGGCAACCCCCGGGAGGGCGGCGGGGCGCCGCTGTCGGGGCGGGTGGTTCTGCTGCCGCGCCTCAAGGAGCGCGACCGCATCGCCTCGGCGCTGGAGCGGGCCGGGGCGATGGTGCTGCGGGCCGCCGTGACGCGGACGGTTCCGGGTGAGGCGGCGGCACTGGAGGCGACTGCGCGCAGAATCGCGGCGGGCAAGGCGGCCTGGCTGGTGCTCACCTCGGCCCGAACCGTGGAGGCGCTGGCACCCTACCTGCACGTTCCGGTGCCCTCAGCGCTACGGGTGGCTGTCGTCGGTCCGGCGACGGCACGTGCGTGGACCGAGCTCACCGAGACCGCCCCCGACCTGGTGGCCCGAGGCTCGGCCGCCGCCCTCCTGAAGGAGCCCGCGCTCGCCGGCGGCCCAGAAGCCACCCCATCCCCCACCCGAGACCCGGGTTCAGGCATAGGCCCCTATGGCTTCCCCAATGCCGCCGGCTCTCATGACTCCGACGGGAGAGCCCGCGCCTTCAGCGATGCTCCCGATTCCCCTCACGGCGCTCCGGAGGCGGCACGGCGGGTGCTGCTGCCGGCCTCGGCTCTGGCCGACCCGGCACTGGCGGACGGCCTGCGTCGGGCGGCCTGGGAGGTGGAGCAGGTGGCCGCCTACACGACCGTCACAGCAGAAGCCCACGACCTGCCCCCGGACCTGGATCGCGCCTGGGCCGCCGGAGGTGTGGACGCGGTCGTGCTCACCGCCCCATCCACAACGCGGGCCGTCCTGGAGCTGCTCGGCCCACCGCCGCAGGGAACTGGGTTGGTGGCCATTGGCGCCACCACGGCGGCGGCCACCCGCGAGCTCGGTCTGACGGTCGCAGCCGTCGCCCCCTCCCCCACGCCCGAGGGGGTCCTCCAAGCCACCATCGACGCCATCCAGGCCACCACAGGCCCCGCTCATGCCCCTCAGGAGCCGCCGTGATGGCCGCGCACCGGCGAAAGTGTCACGATTGGCGACTTTTCATCGCCGCGGCCGCCCCCAGCGCACCTGCCTCTCAGATATTCGCCCAGGTCAGAGCCTGGTACTCCGATGAGCTCAGGAGCCGCAACCCCGCTCGGCACGACTAAAAGTCGCCATCCGTGACACAAAATCATCCCGCAGCCTCCCAACCCGACGCGAGTGTCCCCGCACAGACCTCCTCAGACCCACCCGATCCGCCTCGTTCCAGTCATTCCAACACTTTGGATGGCCTGCGAGGCGGCGGACCAACAACCACCAGGAGCACCTCATGACCGACGCCCTCCGACCGGCCGCCGACTTCCTGTCGCGCCGCTCCGTCCCCGACCCGCAGGCCCCCACGGTCCGCCCCCGGCGCCTGCGCACCACCCCCGCGATGCGACGCCTGGCGCGCGAGCACGTCGTGGACCCATCCGCCCTCATCCTGCCGGTGTTCGTGCGCGAGGACATTGACGACCCCCGCCCCGTGGAGGCGATGCCGGGGGTCGTCCAGCACACGCTGGATTCGCTGCGTCGCGAGGCCGCCGCCTGCGCCAAGGCCGGCATCGGCGCCATCGACCTGTTCGGCGTTCCCGCCACCCGGGACGAGGCCGGCACGGCGGCCTGGGCCGAGGACGGCATCCTCAACCGCGGGATCGCGGCCGTGCGCGCGGAGGTCGGGGACGAGGTCGTCGTGTGCGCGGACACCTGCCTGGATGAGTTCACCAGCCACGGCCACTGCGGCCTCATCCGCCCCGACGGCCCGCGCGCCGGCGAGGTCGACAACGACGCCACCCTGGCCACCTACCAGGCCATGGCCGTCTCCCAGGCGGAGGCCGGGGCCCACATGGTCTCGCCGTCGGGGATGATGGACGGGCAGGTCGCCGCGATCCGCGCCGCCCTGGACGCCACCGGCCACGACGACGTCGCGATCCTGGCCTACTCGGCGAAGTACGCCTCGGCCTATTTCGGGCCGTTCCGGGAGGCCGTGGGCTCCACGCTCACCGGGGACCGGCGCGCCTACCAGCAGGATCCCGCCAACCGCCGCGAGGGCATGCGCGAGGTGATGCTCGACGTCGCCGAGGGGGCGGACATCGTTATGGTCAAGCCGGCCGGCCCCTACCTGGACGTGCTGGCCGACGTCGCCGCCGCCTCCCCGGTGCCGGTGGCCGCTTACCAGGTCAGCGGCGAGTACGCGATGGTGGAGGCGGCCGCGCAGCGCGGGTGGATCGACCGCGAGCGCGTCATCGCCGAGTCGGTGCTGGGTATCGTGCGCGCGGGGGCGGACATGGTTCTGACCTACTGGGCCCGGGAGATCGCCGAGAACCCGGCCCTGCGGTAGGTCGAACGATCAACCGCAGACTGTACCTGCGACGCCAGTACCCGGGGCCTACGGTGCGTCCACGATGCCTGGATACCCGTTTTTCGACACGGCTCGAGCGGCGCGCTGATCCGGTAGTTTGTCAGGCAGTCCCGCCCGGTACGGCTCACCGGCCCGAACCGGCCCTGACCAGTTCATCGACAGGATCACCGTGACTCAGCAACCGCAGCCCGCAGGCCGGCCCTCCAGTGCCACCGCCTCGACCAACACCTCCCTGTTCGAGGCGGCTCGCGCCGTCATCCCCGGGGGCGTCGACTCCCCCGTGCGCGCCTTCGGCTCAGTGGGGGGCACGCCGCGGTTCATCGCCTCGGCGAGCGGTGCCCACGTCACCGACGCCGAGGGCCGCAGCTACGTGGACCTGGTGGGCTCGTGGGGCCCGGCGCTGCTGGGCCACGCCCACCCCGGCGTCGTCGCCGCGGTCCAAGCGGCCGCCGCCCGCGGCCTGTCCTTCGGCGCCCCCACCGCCACAGAGACGCTCCTGGCCGAGGAGGTGCGCCGCCGAGTGCCGGCCGCGCAGAAGGTGCGCTTCGTGTCCACCGGCACCGAGGCGACGATGACGGCCGTGCGCCTGGCCCGCGGCGCCACGGGCCGCGACCTGGTGGTGAAGTTCGCCGGCTGCTACCACGGGCACAGTGACGGCCTGCTCGCGGCGGCCGGCTCGGGTCTGGCCACCGGCGGCCTGCCGGGCAGCGCCGGCGTGCCCGCGGCCGTGGCCGCGCAGACGATCGTCCTGCCCTACAACGACGTCGCCGCCCTGGAGGCCTGCTTCGCCGAACGGGGCGCCGAGATCGCCGCGGTCATCACCGAGGGCGCCCCGGCCAACATGGGGATCGTGCCGCCGGCGCCCGGCTTCAACGCCGCGATCCGCCGGGTGACCGCCGAGCACGGCGCGCTCATGATCCTCGATGAGGTCCTCACCGGCTTCCGCGTGGGCCCGGCCGGCTGGTGGGGCCTGGAGGCCATCGACGGCTGGACCGCGGACCTGCCGGGCCTGGCCACTGAGCCCGCCGACGTCGCAGCCCCCTCCTGGCCGGGTGCCGACTGGCGCGAGCGCGCCGCCTGGGTGCCAGACCTGGTGACCTTCGGGAAGGTCGTGGGAGGCGGGATGCCGCTGGCGGCCATCGGCGGGCGGGCGGAGGTCATGGACCTGCTGGCGCCGGACGGGCCGGTCTACCAGGCGGGCACGCTCTCAGGGAATCCGCTGGCCACGGCGGCCGGCCTGGCTACGCTCCAGCTGGCCGACGACGCCGTCTACGCCTCGGTGGCCGCCCGCGCCCAGGCCATCAGCGAGGTGGTCTCGGCAGCCCTGACCGAGCAGGGCGTGCCCCACCGCGTGCAGCGGGCGGGCTCGCTGTTCTCCTTCATGTTCGGGCAGCGGGGCGTGAGCGACTACGAGGCCGCTCGTGCCCAGGAGACCTGGCGCTACGGTCCCTTCTTCCACGCCTTCCTCGAGGCGGGGGTGGGCCTGCCGCCGTCGGTCTTCGAGGCCTGGTTCATCTCGGCCGCGCACGGCGAGGCGGAGCTGGAGGTGATTGCGGCTGCGGCCCCGGCAGCCGCCCGCGCCGCGGCCCGGGCTCAGGCGAACTGACCGCCCTCAGTGGATCTGGTCCAACGTCGGCGCCCAGAGCCGCACGCACTGCACGAGGTCTGGGACGTACTGGCCGGAGGTTGTCCGTACTGCACGAACCCCCGCACCGCGTGGAGTACACCCACCTGTCGGCCAGTGGCACCCGACCCTCGTGCAGTACGCCGCCTCGGGCGCATTGAAGGCTCAGGCCTCTCGCAACCTCTCACGGCCTCCAGGGCGGCGGGGCGAGGGCGGCCTCGTAGGCGGCGACGTCGACGTCGGCGTTGAGGCTGATGACGATGCGCATCCGGGAGTCGGGGTGGGCCGCCAGCCAGCGGCCGATCGTCTCCAACGTCACCAGCGCGGCCTGCCGCTTGGGGTAGCCGAAGACGCCCGTGGACAGCGAGCACAGGCCGACGCTGCCCAGCCCCGCGGCGTGCGCGACGTTGAGGACGCTCGTGTAGCACGAGGACAGCAGGCGCCGGTCGCGCAGGGTCGGCTTGCGCCCGTCCTCGATGACGGGCCCCACCGAGTGGATGACGTGCTGGGCCGGCAGGTGGTAGCCGCCGGTGAAGACGGCCCGGCCGGCGGGCTCCCCGCCCTGGCGACGGGTGGGGTCGAAAGTCTCCGCCCAGGTCATGTAGCGGGCGCACTCGGCGCGCAGGGCCGGCCCCGCGACGGCGTGGATGATGTTGTCGATGCAGCGGTGCCCGGGGGCGAAGCAGCCGAGCATCCCGGAGTTGGCGGCATTGAGGACGGCGCCGGCGCGCAGCCGGGTGAGGTCGCCGCGCCAGAAGGCCACGTTGCGGCCCAGCAGGCCGGGCACGTGGTCGGTGATGGCCAGGGGCGGGATCTCGGTGGCGTCGACCATGCCGCGCTCGGCGGCCTCGGCCTCCAGGAGGGTGTCGAGGTCGGCGGCGATGTCCTCGGGCAGGGGAGCCGGGGGGCGGGCGGTGAGGAGGAAGTCGAGCATGGTGCGCAACTCGTCGGGGTCGGTGGGGACCGTCGAGTCGATCCAGTCCGTGGCGCCCTCGGGGTCAGAACGCAGGAAGGCGTAGACGAGGTGGCGCACCAACGCGTCGCGGCCCGAGGCACCGACGGGGACCGCCCATCGGGCTCTGACAGCGTGGCTGACGTGGGACTCCAACTTCACGCGGGCCATCATAGGATATCAAAACGTAATGTTCTGCCCTTGGGTGGGCGAGCCGGGCAACAGACAACGACGTCGCCCGGAAACGGCGGGTTCCCGGGCGACGTCGGACGGCTGCAGGGGCCGGCAGGCGGCCCCGCGGTACCTGACGGATCAGGCCTGAGCGCCGGAGGCGGCCTCCTCCTCGGCGATCTTGGCCTTGAGCTCGTCCATGTCGAGCTCGCGCACCTGCGTGATGAGAGAGTCCAGCGCGGGGGCGGGCAGGGCGCCGGCCTCGCGGTAGACCAGCACGTTGTCGCGGAAGACCATGAGCGTGGGGATCGAGGAGATGCCCAGGGCCCCGGCGAGGTCCTGCTCGGCCTCGGTGTCGACCTTGGCGAAGGTGATGTCCGGGTTGGCTTCGGAAGCCTTCTCGTAGATGGGGGCGAAGCGCATGCACGGGCCGCACCATGAGGCCCAGAAGTCGACGATGGTGATGCCCTCGCCGTGGATGGTGTCCTTGAACTCGGGGCCGGTGATGTTCTTGGTGGCCATGAGTGTTCCTTTCAAGACTGTGGAGACAGATGGGTTCCACTGCGGCCAACACGGCCGGGGCCCAACCTATTCCTGGAGCCGGCGAATCCTCGTGGCGGGGCTGCCCGGCCTTGCACCGGTACCGTCTCCGTCTACCAGCACCACCCGCCCCATCACCTCCGGCCGATGCAGCACCCCTTCTGCCATTGCCGCCCGGCCTCCCACTGGCACCGCGCACCCTCCGGTCACCACCTCCCACACTCTTGCCGGCACCACTCGACCTCGAGCCTCCTGCGGACGGGGACATTCCACGCGGCCGGGTGCATACCGTTCCGGACGGGGACACCCGACGCGTCCGGGGACAGGATTCCGGTCCCCGA
>NZ_KV789124.1:56127-58871 GCF_001807465.1 Actinomyces sp. HMSC08A09
CCGGTCCCCGACGGCGTCGAACGCCCCCGGCCGCAACGAAATGTCCCCGACGGCGTCGAATGCCACCCGGGGTGAACGGTCCCCATGGGCGGCAGGCACCCACCACCCCCAGACTTGACTCGCCAGCCACAACCAACCCGCCGACAGTTTTCAGGAGGGCACCCATGGCGATCTACCTCCGCACCTGCCCCACTACGAAGACCAGGGTGCTCGGGTACCTGGGCGCCCTGGCCGCCGCCAGCATCGCGCTCCTCTACCCGCTGATCCTGCTCATAACCGCCTTTGCCCTGGGCGCCCTGGACGAGGCCGTCGCCTACCCGGAGGACAACGAATCGATAGCCGATGCCGCGATTGCGGTAGGCGCGACACCACTCATTTTCAGCTTCGTGCTGACCTCCGTCATCTTTGGAGCAACCTCCTGCTTCACGGGTACCGACCAGTGGCTGGCCAAGGACGCGATAGTCACCCATCGCGATATCGCGTCGGCACGGTTCCTTCATATCGCCCGGGACCCCAACAGCCGCGCCGTGGGCATGCTGTGGGCGATGCTCGCGGGCATGCTGGTGACGGCCTCCCCGTTCACCATGATGTCTATCCCGCACTCCCTGATCTACAGCGATTCCACTCAAGATCTGGCCGTGGGGGCCACCTGGATTCTCGGACTGGCCCACATCGGGTTGTTCATGGCACTCAAACGCGCTGCCGCACACCGGCGGGCAAGCGCGGTACGCCTGAGAACGTACGGCATGGCGGTCGCGGAGCCGAAGTCCTTCTCCCTCCCCCTACCTGCTGGGCGCAACAACTTCAGCATCCAGGAGGTCCCGGCGCGCTGGGGGCGCGTGAAGGTCCAAGCCGTCTATGCCCCACCCGCCGGAGGTGCCGAGCCGGGGCGACCGGTCATCATCCCGCGACTCAGTCTGACGGTGAGACCCTCCCGGCTCGACGACGCCCGCACCCAGGTCGAGGCCCGGCTCGACGAGGTCTGGCGGGCCGCCCAGCTGATACGAACCTCGATCGAGCAGGAGGAGGCAGCCGACGCACCGCCCTCTGATTCCAAGTCGAATCCGACTCGCCAGCCACCACATCAGGACGCGGACCCCGGTCACGACCCGTCCCAGACAGAGACCCTCCTCCCATAAGTGGTGCACCCATCGCTTGACCCCACCACCGCCGCCCGCACTTCTGCCGGCACCGCCCAACCTCCCCTTACGGCCGGGGACATTCCACGCGGCCGGGTGCACGCCGCTCCGGAGGGGGACACCCGGCGCGTCCAGGGACAGGATTCCGGTCCCCGACGGCGTCGAACGTCCACGACCGCACAGAAATGTCCCCGACGGCGTCGAACGCCCCCGTCCACAGCGAACGCCCCCACGGCAGCGGTCGCCCCAGCATCCACCACACATGGCGGTTTCCAGACACACACCCATCCACAATGTTCTACAAGTCGTCAATATGTGCAATCCATCCTCTTTAGATGTCACACAACCACCAGTAGACTGACATCATGGACGTGAGCATGTTCGTCGACGACACCATGGGGGAGCTGGTCGACATCACCGGCTCCGATCCGGTGACCGGCAGCTGGCAGCACAAGGCCTTCATCCCCGCCCCGCTCAGTTCCGACGAGCCACCCCTCAGCGGCGGCACCTACCGCATGGTGGCAGCAGCCGGCCGGGCACTGGCCGCCCTCGACGCCACAGCCCAGCAGCTGCCGAACCCCTACCTGCTGCGAACTCCCTCCCTACGGCGCGAGGCTCAGTCGACGTCGGCCCTGGAGGGCACATACGCACCCCTGCGCGAGGTGCTCACCGCCGACGACGACGCCCCCGCGACCGCCGAGATGACGGAGATCCTCAACTATGTCCGCATGGCCAACAGCGGTTTCCTGTGGGCGCAGGAGGGGCGCCCTATCACCCTGTCACTCATCGAGGACCTTCAGGGCGAGCTCATGCGAGGCACTCCCCTGGAGTCCACGTCAGGTCGCCTGCGCGACACCCAGGTCATGATCGGCCGCCGCCCCGGTGCGCACAACACGGCCCCCGTCCATGCGTCCCGGTTCGTCCCCTCACCTCCCGGAGATCCTCTTCGCGCCGGTGTGCGAGCCCTCGTCGACTGGTTGCATCAGGACCACACTGGAGACATCGACCCGATCATCGCCGCGGGCATGGCCCACTACCAGTTCGAGACCCTTCACCCCTTCCGGGACGGCAACGGGCGCCTGGGGCGGTTCCTCAACGTGCTCACCCTCCTGAGCTCGGGTGTTCTCAGCGAACCCACCCTGACGGTCTCACCGTGGTTCGAGGAGCGTCGCGCCGAGTACTACGACGCGTTGCTGCGAGTCAGCACCCACGGCGACTGGGACACCTTCCTGGCCTTCTTCTCCCAGGGGCTGGCCGCGGCAGCCACCAGCACACGCCACCAGATGCTCGCCCTGGCCGCTGCGCATCAGAGCCTCAAGGAGACGGTACGCGCCTCCAGCCTGCGGTCCGCGCACGCTCTCGACCTCGTCGACTTCGCGGTCGCGAATCCGAGCTTCACGGTTCGCAAGGTCGAGGCCGCCCTCGGCATCTCGTACGGGCGAGCCAACGGCCTGGTTGCCCAACTGACCGACATCGGGGTGCTCGACGTCGTCGAGACCGGCTCGCAGCCTCGCCGCTTCACCGCCCCTGCGGTCCTGAAAGTCCTGCTCTCCTGAGCCCGGCCCACTCTCCAAGACGGCCGGGGACATTCCACGCGGCCGGGTG
>NZ_KV789124.1:58891-67193 GCF_001807465.1 Actinomyces sp. HMSC08A09
GGCCGGGGACATTCCACGCGGCCGGGTGCGCGCTGCTCCGGAGGGGGACACCCTGCGCGGCCGGGGACAGGATTCCGGTCCCCGACAGCGTCGAATGCCCCCAACCGCACAGAAATGCCCCCGGCGGCGTCGACTGTCCCACCCAGGGAGAAGTGGCCCCATGGGCAGGAGATACCCACCGGCCCTGTGACGCCTGCCTGCACATCACAGGACCCTGTCCCTCGTGCGCCGGCACAGGCAACCGGCCTGACGTCACCACATTCCTCTATTCGGCGGGCCCCAACCGCCGACACGGACAATTTTCTTCACTACACTTCCCGACGACACACCACCCAGATCGAGCCACGGCGCCGCCGCACCCCGGTAACACGCCGGGCACCTCCCAAGCCTTGAGAAGAGCAGCATCGCCACATGAATGAGATCCAACCGTTCCGGCCACTGCAGGCGCCGGTAGCAGTTGCGCTCAGCGCCTTCGCCATCATCGCACTCACGGAACTGCATAGCCTCGACCCCGACTCCACATCATTTTCAATCGACTCATTCAACGCATTATCCGCCGTTGTTTTCTGGATAGTCTCCGCAGGGGTGGTCACCTACAATTCCCCGCAAGCACAAGGGGCGACAAGCGCAGTTTTCACTGTCGCCGCCCTCATGGGCGAGCTCATGCCAGCAAACAGCGAACAAGGACGGAGCGTTCTCTAGCAGATCTCTCCCATCCTGTGGATCCTGGCTGGAATCATGTGCGGATCGGCCGCGGCAACATGCACCACCATCAGCCGCACGAGCAAGCATCACTCAACTCTCAGCATCACGGACCAGCTCCTCGGGAGAATCGCCGTCGCAGTACTTGCCAGCCTCCTGGCGTCCGCACCACTCGTGAGCACCTCACCCTCTCGCTTATGGGCGACACCCGGACAGACCAGTATGTCTATTATCACATTCCTCTGCGGTTTCGCGATGACTGCATTTGCCGGACTATCGCCCTTCATTCCCCCGATCTATCTGGTCGTCACCCTTATCCGCTACTACACCTTCGACAACGCAGAGGCGGCGGGTACCTAATTGGCCGACATTCTCCCCATCCCTCTTCTCGCCATCTCCGCCACAGCCGGGCTGCTCACCATGTATCACTACAAGAAGCCACGACCAATCACGTCGGGCCAATCCACAGAACCCTAGATCTCACCACAGAACAAGGACACCCATGAAGAATGAGATCTCTTTTCAGCAGGTGCGCGCCCCCATCGCCGTGGCACTCACGGTCATCCTCAATTCGATGTTCGCCCTCCCCTCTGATGCACGCCTGACAGATCCCCCCAAGGTTGAGAGTCCGCTCCTCCTCGCCGCGATCCTGTTTGTTTTCCCTCTGGTGATATGGAATCACCCGCCCAGCCTGACGGCTTCAGGAGCAACCCTGCTGATCCTGAGCGTCCTGAAAGATTCCGACGGAGGTACGCTGGCGTATTTCGAAGACGCCGCCAGGCCTTTATGGTTCACCGCCGGCTTGCTTCTGGGCGCGGCGCTCGCCTTCGTAGCAAGAAAGCACGTACGCTCGACCCTCTCGCAGGTATCCGGATGGAGGTACATCCTCCACCCCGCACGGCTGGCTGAGGCACTCATCGGAATTGGCGCCATCCTCGTTCTTTTCAGCCCTCCAAACACGATACTTGTCCAGGCCGATAATACTGACGCCCCCACCATCCAGAGAACCCTGCTCTTCTGGTTCGCCGCAGGGCTATTCATTACCCTCTTGGCCGCCGTCTCACCGACGGCGACGATCATCTGCTTGGCTGCCGTCGTCTGGTTCCACGGCATCAACGAGCACAGTGCGTTTCCCACCACCGGCACCGTTTCCATCCTGTTCGTCCTGGTACTGGTGAGCGTCAGCCCTCTGTTCGTCCTGCACGATCTCCCAGCGCAGGAGACCGAGAATTCCGACGCCAGCACCGGCGACGTCGGCGTCGACGGTCCAGGCCGCGCAGAAATGCCCCACCGGTGAGGGCAACACAGTCTTCTCCCCAGCGCCGTCTACTATCGGTCCATGCCGTCTGAAATCAGCCCGGGCGCTCGGCTGCGGGCGTGGGAGCGGGCCGCTGAGTGGCCGCTGGCAGGCGCCGCCATCGTCTTCCTGGGTGCCTATGCCTGGGAGGTCCTCACCAACGCGCAAGGCGCGGCCAAGGAGACGGCCGAGCTCGTGATCGGCGCCGTGTGGGCACTGTTCGGCCTCGACTATCTTGTCCGCCTGGTCCTGGCGCCGAACCGGGGCCGCTGGTTCCTCCGCCACCTGCCCGACCTGGCGATCATTGTCCTGCCGATCCTGCGGCCGCTCAGGCTTCTGCGCCTGGTGACGCTCGTGAGCATCATGCAGCGCAGCGCCGGCACCGCGCTGCGCGGGCGCATCACCCTGTACACGGCCGGCAGTGCCGCCCTGCTCATCTTCACCTCGGCACTGGCCGTGCTGGATGCGGAGCGTCATGAGCCGGGCTCCTCGATCCAGTCCTTCGGCCAGGCCCTGTGGTGGGCGCTGACGACGATCACCACTGTCGGCTACGGCGACACCTTCCCGCTCTCCACGCAGGGGCGCTTCATCGCAGCGCTGCTCATGATCGGTGGGGTGGCACTGGCCGGCGTCGTCACGGCGACCCTGGCCTCGTGGATCGTCTCGCTGGTCGAGGAGGAGAACGCCGAGCAGGAGGCCGCCACGCAGGCGCAGGTGGCAGCCCTGCAGCAGCAGGTCAGCGAGCTGAGCCAGCGCATCGACCGCCTCCTGGAGGAACGCGGCTTGGGACGCTGACGGTGTGCCTCCCCCGGTCCGACGTCGGCCCCACTGACCGCGCAGACACCGAACCGAGCCGGGCATCTCTCGCGGAGGACAACAGAATTTCTGTCCGGCTACGCGAAAGATGCCCGGCTCGGCGCGGAGGGCTACGCCGCACACAGATTCGCAAGCTCAGTCATTCATCGTCGGCACGCAGAAGCGGACCATAGTCGCGCCCGCCGTAGTAGACGCCGATGATCTCAATCATCTCATCGGTGATGGCGAAAGCGATGACAGCACGTCGGCGAAACCCGATGGTGCGCAGGCCGGGGCGGATGTCGTCGCGAGCGCGACCAACCATTGGGAAGTCGGCCAACGCATCGCACCGGTCCATCAGCGCGGTCACGTAGGCCTCGGCGCGATCAGGGAAGCCCGACTCGTGTGCGATCCAGTCGTAGAGATCGGTCAGATGACGCTGCGCCTGCGGAGAGTATCCCACACGCCGGGTCACAGATCGCCCTCACGCCTCGGAGGTCCGGCGGGAGTGATGGGCCGCGATGTGGGCACGCACCTGCGAGGCATTCAGGGCCAACGAGGGATCAGCCCTCAGCTCGTCATACGCTGGCGCCACATCGCCGCGCAGCCAGGCATCAACGGCCTCCTCACGGGCGAACAGCTCCCGGAGTCCATCAGTGACTGCCTCACTGCGGTCGGTGTAAGCACCCGATGCGACGCGCTGCTCCAACTCGTCCGCCAGATGAGTTGGCAGAGTGACACTCACTTGTCTGCTCACAGGACACCTCCTCTCCTCTGATGGACGGGACTCTACACCGGGCTCCTGGGAAGATCGGCGGCCGCACTGACCGCGCAGACACCGAGCCGGGCACGTCTCGCGCAGCCCGACCGCATAACGGTCGCCTCACGCGAAAAGTGCCCGGCTCGGCGAAAGAGAGGACCCGGTCAGCCCCGCAGCTCGGCGGCCACCAGCTCGGCCAGCTCGACGGCGTTGAGGGCCGCGCCCTTGCGCAGGTTGTCCCCGACGGCGAAGAACTGCAGGCCGTGGCCCGGAGCGAAGGCCTGGTCGGCACGCAGACGCCCCACGAAGGTGCCGTCGCGGCCGGCGCCCTTGAGGGGGCTGGGCACGTCGTCGTAAGTGACGCCGGGAGCCGCCTCCAGCAGCTCGCGGGCACGCTCGACACTGATCTCGCGCTCGAACTCGGCGTTGATGCTGAGCCCGTGGCCGGAGAACACCGGGATCCGCACGCAGGTGCCGGAGACCAGCAGGTCCGGGATCCCCAGGATCTTGCGGGACTCGTTGCGCAGCTTCTGCTCCTCGTCGGTCTCACCGGAACCGTCACCGGCGTCGCCGCCGGCCCAGGCCACGGCGTTGAAGGCGATGGTGTCGACGTAGACCTCCGGCGCGGGGAACTCGACGGCCCGCCCATCCAGGGCCAGGCCCTCCATGTCCTCGTTCACGACGGCGCGCACCTGCCCGGCCAGCTCGGCCACCCCGGCCCGACCCGAGCCGGAGACGGCCTGGTAGGTGGAGACGATGAGGCGGATGAGCCCGGCCTCCTCGTGCAGCACCTTGAGGGCCGGCATGGCCGCCATGGTGGTGCAGTTGGGGTTGGCGATGATGCCCTTGGGGCGCTCGCGCAGCGCGTGCGGGTTGACCTCGCTGACCACGAGCGGCACCTCGGGGTCCTTGCGCCAGGCCGAGGAGTTGTCGACGACGACGGCCCCGGCTGCGGCGAAACGCGGGGCGTGCTCGCGCGAGGCCGCACCCCCGGCGGAGAAAATGGCGACGTCGATGCCGGTCAGGTCCGCGGTGGCGACGTCCTCAACCTCGACCTGGGCGCCGCGGAAGTCCACGACGGTCCCGGCGCTGCGGGCCGAGGAGAAGAAGCGCACCGAGCGGGCGGGGAAGTCGCGCTCGGCCAGCATGGCACGCATGACGCGGCCGACCTGGCCGGTGGCCCCCACGACGGCGACGCAGACGCCGTCGGCCACTCCGGTGTAGGTGTTCACGGGATTGCTCATCGTCCGGTCCCTCCGTAGACGACCGCCTCGGCGGCCTGGGCGTCGAGGCCGAAGGCGGAGTGGACGGCGCGCACGGCCTCGTCGAGTACGGCGTCGTCGACCACCACCGAGATGCGGATCTCGGAGGTGGAGATCATGTGGATGTTGACCCCGGCCTCGCTCAACGAGCCGAACAGGCGCGCGGAGACCCCCGGGTTGGAGCGCATGCCGGCCCCCACCAGGGACAGGATGCCGATGTCAGGGTTGAAGTGCAGGCTTCGGAAGCCCAGCTCCTCGCGGGCGGCCTCGAGGGCCTCGCGGGCGGCGGCGGAGTCGCCGTCGGGGCAGGTGAAGGAGATGTTGGTCAGGCCCGTCCCCTCGGCGGAGACGTCCTGGACGATCATGTCGATGTTGGCGTCGGTGCCGGCCACGATCGCGAAGATGCGGGCGGCGGCGCCGGGGACGTCGGGCACGCCCACGAGCGTGATCTTGTCCTGGCTGCGGTCGTGGGCGATTCCGGAGATGACGGGGGCTTCCACGTGGTCCTCCTTGGCGGTCGGGCGGGGGCGGGCCTGGGCCCGCGCGGCGATGGCATTGCGGTGCGCGGTGTCGACGACGGAGGCCGAGGGCCCCTCGTCGAGCCCGGCGGGGTCTGAGGGCGAGGCCGGGGCGGCTCCCCAGGCCTCATCGGCGGACTGCGGGGCGGCCGGGCTCGCGGCGCTCGGGGCACTGGGCGAGCTGTCAGTGTCGGCGGCGACGACGTCGTCGAGCTGGGCGGCCACGACCGAGGGCACGAAGGCGCCCTCGCGGCGGCCGTCGTAGATCCAGGTCCCGGTCTTGTCGGAGAAGGAGGAGCGCACGTGCAGGGGCACCCCGAAGCGGCGGGCGTACTCCACGGCCCGCAGGTGGAGGATCTTGGCGCCGTGGGCGGCCAGCTCCAGGGTCTCCTCGCTGGAAAGAGACTCGATGCGCTTGGCGGTGGGGACGATGCGGGGGTCAGCGGTGAACAGGCCGTCGACGTCGGTGTAGATCTCGCAAACGTCGGCGTTGAGGGCCGCGGCCAGGGCGACCGCGGTCGTGTCGGAGCCGCCGCGCCCCAGGGTGGTGGTGTCCTCGACCTCGTTGATGCCCTGGAAGCCAGCGACGATGGCGACCGAGCCGGTCTGGATGGAACGGGCCACACGCTCGGGCAGCACGCCGACGATGGAGGCCTTGCCGTACTTGGAGTCGGTGAGGACCCCGGCCTGGGCGCCGGTGTAGGCGCGCGCCGGGACGCCGAGCTCGGAGACGGCCATGGCGAGCAGGGCCACGGAGATGCGCTCACCGGCGGACAGCAGGATGTCCATCTCGCGGGCGGGGGCGTCGGTGGTCAGGGCGGCGGCCTGGTCGAGGAGCTCGTCGGTCGTGTCTCCCATCGCGGAGACGACGACAACGACCGTGTTACCGGCCTCGCGGGTGGCGACGATGCGCCGGGCGACGCGCCGCATCGCGTCGACGTCGCTGACGGACGAGCCGCCGTACTTCTGGACGACCAGTGCCATAAGGCGCTCCTCGGGTCCTGGAATCAGTGCGTGTCTAGCATCAGGTGCTCCGCGCCGGTGCGGGCGTCCTGGCAGGGGCTTCCGGGGATGGAGCCGTCGCCGTGCGGCGCCCACGACGACGTGGCTGAGGTCAAGCATACGGTGCGCCGTGTTGCCTGCACATCACGCGGCCCGCAGCTCCCTCCCCGCACGCCCTGCGACCACACTTCGACCGAATCTTCAGAATCGACCCGGAGCCGCGTCGTTTCTGAAGTTTTGGTCGAAGTGTCGACGTGAGGCGGGCCCGAGAGCCACCCCGCTCACACCCACTCTTACGTACTCTAAAAATGTTAGAGTAGAACCATGGGCCACGACGACATTGATGCGCTACTCAACCTCCCCATCAACGAACGCAGTGAGCGACTGGCTCAGACGCAGGAGAACCAGTGGTTCGAACGCAAATCCATCCGTGTTGACCAGAAGAGCTTCGCCAAGGCCATCATCGGGATGGCGAACGCGGAAGGTGGAACGGTCGTCGTCGGCTTGAGCGAGAAGCGAGTCGAGGGGACCGACTCCACACCCTCTCAAACCAACAGGCTTCGCCAGGTACCGATGACCATGGTGGCTCCACCACTGCGCGTCCACTTCCGGGAGGTCCCGGTGATGAACGACGACGGCACGCAAGACCATCTTCTCGTCGCCCAGGTACCTCCCAGCCGACACGCACACCGACGCAGTGACGGAACAGCCTTCCTGCGCATGGGCGACTCCACCGTGAAGCTTGACGGCCCGATGTGGGAAGAGCTCGTCTACGACCGGGAGGCCGAGACATATGAGGCCCAGCCCGCCGGTATCACGATGGCTGACCTGAGCGGAAAGGCGATCGATCGACTACGAGCAGAGATCGGCGCGCACGGAGACGACAGCCACGTCTTACGCAGCCGCAGCCTCCTGACACAGGACGGCAAGCCCACCATCGCCGCACTCCTGCTCTTCGGCGCTGCACCCGAGCAGCTTCTGCCGCAGGCACTGGTGCGCGTCCTACGCTACCGAGAGGACGAGACAGGCACCGGAGCGCGCCAAACCATGGAGGCCGACGGCGATCGACGCCTCGAGGGCACCATCCCAGACGTCATCGCCAGAGCAGCTGAGCTCATCGATCAGTGGGCCCCCAAGCGCAGGGCCCTGAAGAACGAGGGGACCTTCGGCCCCACGGACATCATCCCCCGGGACGCCTGGCTGGAGGCCGTGGTGAACGCCGTCGTCCACCGCTCTTACTCGATGGCTGGAGACCACATCCGCGTGTCGATCTTCCCCCACCGCATCGAGGTTTCCAGTCCGGGCCGTTTTCCCGGAATGAGCGATCCGAGTCGCCCGCTCGAGATCGCGCGATACGCACGCAACCCGCGCATCGCGAGGGTGTGCGCGGACCTCGGGATCACACAGGAGCTCGGCGAGGGTATTCGACGCATGGTTGACGACATGCGCCGGGCCGGCCTCGCGGACCCTCACTATCGTCAGACCTCAACCAGCGTCATCGTGAGGCTGGATGCGACGTCGGCCATCTCGAGCGACGTCATTGAGAAACTGCCTCACGGCTCGCTCGAGGTCGTCACGCTCCTGCGAAGCACCGGACCATTGGGCACGGGGGAGATTGCGTCGGGCGTCAACGCATCCCGCCCTACGGTCCTGCGGTGGCTCAAGACGCTGCGCGAAGAGGGACTGGTGGAGCGCAGAGGACAGTCACCTCGAGACCCGCGAGCCACATGGTACGTCCCCGGCACCTGATCCCCCGCCACTGCCGCCTCACTGCCCGCAGCAGAGTCCTCCGGCCACCCACTGACATCTACTCTAAAATATTGAGAGTAGCGACGTGAACTTGCAGAACGTTGGAATGACAAGGAACAACTCGCCTCGAACGGCGCTACTGCCAACCTACTCGAACGCTACTCGAAGCTCTCTCAACAGCCGCCTGCCCACACTTCGACAGAATCTTCAGAATCGA
>NZ_KV789124.1:67213-72154 GCF_001807465.1 Actinomyces sp. HMSC08A09
GTCGAAGTGTCGACGTGAGGCGGGCCCGAGTTCCACCCACCGGCCCCGCGCCGACGACGTAGCCTGGCCGCATGAGCATTGAAGTCTCCCAGCTCACCCGCTTCTTCGGACAGGCGCCGGCGGTGCACCAGCTGGACATGTCGGTGCCCAGCGGCGCCGTCACCGGCCTGGTCGGCCCCAACGGCGCCGGCAAGACCACACTGCTGCTCATGCTGGCGGCCCTCCTGGCCCCGGACCACGGAACGATCCGGGTGGCGGGCCTGGACCCGGTGACCCAGCCGCGCGAGGTCCACCGCGCCGTGGGCTGGATGCCCGACGCCTTCGGCACCTGGGACTCCCTGACCTGCACCGAGATCCTCCTGACCTTCGCCGCCGCCCAGGGCATGGACGCCGACGCCGCCCGCCCCCGAGCCGTCGAGATGCTCTCCCTGGTCCACCTCGAGGAGATGGCGCGCACGCCCGCCCGGGTCCTGTCCCGCGGCCAGAAGCAGCGCCTGGGCCTGGCCCGCGCCCTCATCCACGCCCCCAAGGTCCTGCTCCTGGACGAGCCGGCCGCCGGCATGGACCCGCGTTCGCGCGCCGACCTGCGCGTCCTGCTGCGCGACCTGGCCTCGGGCGGCACCACGATCCTGCTCTCCAGCCACATCCTGACGGAGATGGAGGAGATGGTCGACGGCGTCGTCTTCATGTCCCACGGGACCGCCGTCACCTCGCCGCCGGGGTGGGGCCCGGCGCCCGGGCAGGCGGGCTCGGGAGCGCCGGCCCCGCTCCCGATGCAGCGGACCTGGCGGATGCGGGCCCTGGACGCCGGGCGACTGGGCCAGTGGACACGCTCCGCACAGCTGCCTGTCACGGTGGAGGAGGACGGCACCGTGCGCCTCCCGGTCGCCGACGACGCAGCCGCGGCCCGCCTGCTGCGAGGGGCCGTTGAGGCCGGGGTGGAGGTCGTCTCCTTCGCCCCGCTGTCCGGAACCCTGGAGGAGACCTACCTGGCTCTGGAAGGAGAACGCCGATGACCTGGACCGGTGTGCGCACCATCATGGTGCTCGAGCTGCGTCAGCGGGTGAGGGCCACGCGCTGGCGCATCATGCTGGGGATCTGGCTGGCGGTCCTCATCGTCCTGTGCGGCGGGCTGGTGATCGCCGTCGAGACCACGAGCCCCGATGGCGCGTCCAACGACTTTCTGCTGACGCTCTACGACATCGTCGTCTGCTTCGTCCTGGGGATCGGGCTCATCGTCGCCCCCACGTTGTCGGCGACCTCCATCAACGGTGACCGGGCCGACGCGACCCTGGCGCTGCTGCAGGCCACGGCGCTGCGCAGTCGGGAGATCGTCGTCGGCAAGCTGCTGGCGGCCTGGGTGGCGGCAATCGCCTTCCTGGGGGTGGCGGTGCCCTTCCTCATCGGCTTGACGGTCGCGGGCGGTTCGCACTGGCAGGCCCTCCTGGCCCACCTGGTCATCCTCGTCTTCACCCTGGGGGCGGTGTGCGCCATCGGCCTGGGCTTCTCGGCGTTGGCGGCGCGGCCCTCGGCCTCGGCGGTCCTGACCTACCTCGTGGTGGCCGCCCTCGTCGTCGGGACTCCACTGTTCATGGCCATCAGCTCACCCCTGGCGGTCGGCAACCAGACACTGGTGACCTACAGCGTGGACTACGACAAATCCACCGAGGGCAAGCTCGTGTGCAAGACCGACCCCGAGGTCTCCGTCGAGGAGGTCACGCACACCGATCGGATCTGGTGGATGTTGGCCCCCAACCCCTTCATCATCCTGGGGGACGCCACCGCCCACGCGCCCCGTCGGCTCGACGGCTGGGGCCACCGCAGCAGCTACTCCCCGCTGGAGGCCACGGGTTCGTGGACTGACGAGCTGCGCGACCCCAAGCCCGATCGGGTCGTCAGCAACTTCTGCGACAACTGGAAGGACTCCTCCGACGCTCCTTCCAGCAGGCGCGACAGCGGGGCTCCCGTGGCCAAGCACCTGGTCTTCTGGCCCGTGAGCCTCGTGGTGCTCATGGCTCTGGGGGCCGGCGGCGTGGTGACGGCCAGCAGACGTCTGCGCGTCCCGGCCGGCCGACTGCCGCGCGGCGTGCGCCTGGCCTGACCCTCCCGCCCTGAGCCGGCCGGGCATTCTTCGCGCAGCCCTCCCGACACTCTGTTGGCGGCGGCGAAAGATGCCCGGCTCGGCGCGAGCAGCAAACGAGCGGAGGGGCGGTCAGTCCTCGACGCGGCGTCGGCCCTCGAAAGCCCGCCCGAGGGTGACCTCGTCGGCGTACTCCAGGTCGGCGCCCACGGGCAGGCCGGAGGCGAGCCGGGAGACGGGCACGGCCATGGTGCGCAGCATGCGGGTGAGGTAGGCGGCGGTCGCCTCGCCGACGACGTCGGGGTCGGTGGCCAGGATGACCTCCTCGACCTCGCCGTCTCCCAGGCGGCTGAAGAGCTCGCGCACGCGCAGGTCGTCGGGGCCGACGCCGTTGATGGGGTCGATGGCGCCGCCGAGCACGTGGTAGAGCCCCCGGTACTCGCGGGTGCGCTCGATGGCGACGACGTCCTTGGGCTCCTCGACGACGCAGATGACGCGCTGGTCGCGGCGGGGGTCGCGGCAGATGGCGCACTGGGGGGCCTCGGCGATGTTGCCGCAGGTCTCGCAGAAGCGGACCTTGGCCTTGACGGCGCGCAGGGCCTCGATGAGGCGCTCGACGGCGGCCGCGTCGGCGGCGAGCACGTGGAAGGCCATGCGCTGGGCGGACTTGGGGCCGATACCGGGCAGCTCGCCGAACTCGTCGATGAGGTCCTGGACGGCGCCTTCGTAGACGGCGGGCATGTCAGCGTCCTTCCTGGGTCACGGTGACCTCTTCGATGACCTGGGCGCCAAGGATCCGTTTGACGACCTCGAGCCCGACGACGCCGGCGTCCTCGGCGTCGGGGTCGTCCTCGCTGGGGGTGTCGTCGGCCAGGGAGTCGGTGTCGGCCTCCTGGGCGGCGGCGCGAGCGGCGGCCATGGCGGCGGCCAGGCGCGAGCCGGCGATGCCCGACGGCGCCCAGGTGGACTCGTCCTCGGGTGGGGCGCTCGAGGCGCTGGGCTCCTCGGGGGGCGGGCCCGGGCTGAAGGGGCTCGACGTCGTCCCCTCCCAGGTGACGGGGGCCAGGCCGGGGGAACCTGCGGTGGTCTCCGGGGAGCCGGGGGCGTGTGACGCGCTGCCGGCCCCGGGCACCTGCGGGGACGAGGAGGAGGGCGTCTGCTGGAAGGACTGGGGGGCCGCCGGAGCGGACGCGGCCCCGCCGGGAATCTCCGGCAGGGCGCGCAGACGGTGGACGGTGGCCAGGGGCGCCTCGTCGGGCGCCTGCGCGGCGGGAGCGGAGCGGGACTGGGCGGGTGAGGCCGAGGCCGCCGGGGCCGAGGTGGGGGCCGGAGCGGACCGGGGGGCGGTGGGCGCGGGGGATGCAGGCAATCCTGAGCCTGCGCCTGAGGAGGGCCCGGGCGGCGGGGACGAGGGCGCGGAAGCGGATGCCGACTGGGCGGGCACGGTTCCGCCGCCAGGGACGGCGACCGGGCCCCAGCCGTCGTCCAGGTCGGTGCCGCCGGCGGCAGGCGCGGAGACCGGGGCCGGGGCCGAGCCCCCGCCGGGGATAGCGACGGGCCCCCAACCGTCGTCGGGATCGGAGGGGTTCGCGGAAGCGAGGGATGCCGGCGGCGCCATGGGAGCAGCGGTGGGCGCCGGGGACGTGGAGGCGGTCGAGGATGCTGGGGAGACCGCCTGGAACTCGGTGGGGGCGGCGGGATCGACGCCGACCTGGGCCGGCTGCGGCTCGGGCGAGGTCGCGGCCTCCTGGGCGACGGCCGCCGGGGATGGAGCGGCGGAGTGCCCAGCAGAGCCGCTGGGCTCATCGACACTGAGAGCCCCACTGACGTACCCGGAGTCCTCGGCGTAGGGATCGGCACCCCAGTCGTCCTCGGGCGGGGGCTCGAGGATCGGGGAGCCATCGTCCCAGGTGGTGGAGACGGGCCGGTGCTCCTCGGAGCGGCCGGCCGGCTCGACGTCGGTGGGCTGCGCCGGCGCAGCGGCGGGCGACTGCGTGGCCGGGCCCTGGGCGGGTCGGCCGGCGTCGTGGACAGCGCTACTGGGGTTGTGGGTGGCAAGCGCCCGGGAGTCGGGAGCGGATGCGGCGACTGGTTCACCGGTGGAGCCGTGCAGCACGGCACTGTCGACGCCGGGGCCAGAGCTGTCGGCGCCACGGCCAATGCTGGGGGCCGCTGCTTCGGCCGGGCCTTGGCCGCCGGTGTGCGTCCCGATACCGTTGACATTCTGCTCCCCGCCGCCGGCAGCCGAGCCCGCCGAGTCGAAGGCGCCGGCCTGTGGTCCCGGTCCGCTCGGGCCTGCGCCCGGGGCACCGCCACCGTCGAAGCCCTGCGGCCCGCCGTGACCGGCGTCGTGGCCGACGGCGGAGCTGATGCTGGGGCCAGGGGTGTGTGCCGTCTCCGCTCCGGAGGGGGCAGCCCCGGATCCGCCCGGTCCTTGCGGTCCACGCGGGCCACCTGAGCCGCCCGGGCCTCCGGAACTGCCTGGCCCGTCGTCGCCGGCGACGATGGCGTGCACCTCGAGGCGCAGGCCGAGGGCCTGGTGGAGGGCCGCGGAGAAGATGGGGCCGTGTCCACCGTTCTCAAAGGCGCCCACGAGGCCGGGGGCGGCGAACAGGAGCGTGAAGACGCCTCCGGAGACGGTGCCCGGTCGGGAGTTGGGGCCGACCAGCGCCCAGGTGGCGCGCCGCGAGCGCTTGGCCGCCTCGAGGACCTCCTCCCAGCGGGTGCGGATCATCTCCGCGTCGGCCGCCTCGCCTCCGCCCGGGCCGCCAACAGCAACGCCTGCCTGGGCGACGGGTGCTGAGGCCGCAGCAGGGGCTGCCCCCCAACCGGCGCCTGCCTGGGCAGCGGGGGCCGAGGGA
>NZ_KV789125.1:0-30881 GCF_001807465.1 Actinomyces sp. HMSC08A09
CCCAAGGCCACTAACCCCCACACCCAGCACCCACGCCCACACCTCAGACCACCAGGCTCACTCCACGACCGGTGTCACAAACGGCGACTTTTAAGACCACGCCTGGCCGATAGCCGTCACGCTTCGGCGCGTATACGCCGGTCAGAGCCGTACAGGCCGGAGAACAGCATCCGATCGACGGCCTAAAAGTCGCCAAACATGACACCAAGACCCCTAATACCGCAGTCAAGACCGCCCAGACACCCAGGCCCTCACACCCCCGGCGAAGCTAGCCAGCCGGCCGGAGTAGACCGCCACCGTCAGCGCCTCAATGGCCCGAACCGACCGCACCTCAGCAGAGGAATGTGCGGTAAGCCCCGAGGTGAGAGCTCGGCTCGGCCACCTAGAGCCGATCAGGGCCACGACTTAATGTCCACAGCGCTGACATCAATGACCTCACCATCAGTGCACCGAGCGAAAATCGTTGGAATGCTGAGTTTTCTCCTCGGCGTGCAGCGCCGATACAGAGCTGATGTCAGCACTATGGACACCCGCACACCCGTCACGCCTTTTCCCTGGGCTCACCCTCACCTCCGAAACCACCAGCCTGCCCAAGGTTCCCAACCGAACACACGAACTAGCCTACGAACTCGCTGTCGTCAACAGGCGCCACGGCCACGTGACATCGGACGTCGCGGGTTAATCGCAGCCGCTCCCTCAGCTATCCAACAGAGAGCAGACGCGTCCAACGCCCTTACTCGACGCGATCTCCTGACATAGTTTAGGGTGCGTTGAGTAAAAACTCAGCAGTCGACGAAACTGCACGTAACTCATCGGCAGCCCAGAGATCGGAAGATAGTAGCGACTTCCGCGCGAGTCCTTAACAACGACGCACACCTGGAGGTTGACGACGGCTCGCCCCTCCACCTGAGGTTTCATAGACCAGCCGACGAAGGCGCCGTACTGACTACACGGGGAAATATGTAGACCTTCGGGAGTCAATCTCCATGCCACACTTCCAGGACTTGATCGAGGCACCCCTCTGAGGCACACTAAGGCAAAGGACACCGTAGCTGCACCAATAAGCAGTCCATCGGAGTATGGTCGGCGAGGAACGTCGACATATTGGGCGATACATATTGCAGATAAGGCACTCAGGAAAAGCCCGACAAGGCAAGCCCACTCACATACCGCTGGCATTGACGACGGAACGAAGTCAACCCCCTCAGTCGACAGCCTCACCCACTGTCGGTGAGGCTTATCAACATTTTCCAGTACAGAACCCTTCACAACATTCTGCGCCAGAAATATAACACAAAATGTCAAGAACACGACAAGAACGGGCCATAGAGAGCAGTACCACAGAAACAGTGAGTAAACCACAGAGAGAACACTGCCGTAGAAATACAGGCTAACTTCGCGAGCCCGAGCCCGATCTCCACGCTCACAGTCGACGACTTGGTCAAACATCACATACATAATATCGACCACACCACTTTAGCGACACGTAGACCAGAACCTACGCCTTCGGTCATTGATCGAATCTCGAGCAACTCATCTGCAATCAAGATCATGCGACACCCAAAAATGGAGACCGCTCCAACTGCTCCGGAGAGGGCAGCAACGTGACGCCGCATTCAGATCTCATGCAACGATGCTATCGAGATCACTGATGAGAAGCAGCGATCCTAAACTAGCGGTCCATGAGCTGAGTCACTTGCATCCAACGCGGAGGCGCGGTGTCGTTGTGGCGCATCTGGAGATGAGTGCCCACCGGAGCTGGTGTAGGCGAGACGGTGCCTGGTGCACGGTTCTCCCGATGTGTTCAGACCCGCCACGTAGTCTGACATCATGACGACTCTTGAGATGCTCATAGACGTCCTGTCCCGGTCCCGCGAGCGCTTCGACCGCGCCTTCGATGGCGTCACGCTCGAGCAGGCCAACACCCGGCCCGCCCCGGACCTGGCGCCCCGCATCGACTCCCTGACCTGGCTGGCCTGGCACACGGCCCGCGAGCTCGACATTCAGGTCGCGCCCTTGGCGGGCGTCGAGCCCGTCTGGGTCACCGGCGGCCACCGCGAGCGCTTCGCCCTGCCCCTGCCGGACGACACCGATGACTGGCGCCACACGCCCGAGCAGGCCGCTCAGGTCGTCGTCAGCGACCTCAGCCTCCTCTTCGCCTACCTCGATGACGCCTACACCCTGGCCACCACCTACCTGCGATCCCTCACCCAGGAGTCACTCGATGACATCGTCGACGACTCCTGGGACCCGCCCGTCACCCGGGCCGTGCGCCTGGCCTCAGTCATTGACGACGCCGCCCAGCACTCCGGCCAGGCCGTCTACACCCGCCGTCTCCTGGGCCTGCCGGGCTAGGCGCGCAACCCACCCCGCACCACACGTCCGCCCCGACCTGGCGGTTCAGGTCGGGGCGAACGGCTCCCACATGACAAGAGTCTGCTGGGGCCTCGTGGGCCGGTGGTGCGGGAGGATCAGGCGGCGGGCTCCACCGCCTCGCCGCGGCGCAGCACGGTGACGGGCCGCAGCTCCGCGTCGGTGACGACGACGTCGGCCCACATGCCCGCCCGCAGGGCGCCCACGGTCGAGTCGCCGAGGATCTGCGCGCCCTGGACGCTGGCGGCGTAGACGGCGTCGACCAGGTCGACTCCCCCCTGCCAGGTGGTGCGCACGACGTCGATGAGGTGGGCGGTCCCCCCGGCGATCGCGCCACCCTCGGTGAGGCGGGCGACGCCGTCGGCCACGGTGACCGGCTGGGAGCCCAGCACGTAGTCGCCGTCGGCCATGCCGGCCGCGGCCATGGCGTCGGTGACCAGGACGACGTTGTCGCGCCCCAGGGTCTCGAACATGTCCAGGACGATGGCGGGGCTGAGGTGCACGCCGTCGCCGATCATCTCCAGGACGCACTCGCCGCGCTGGGCGGCCGCCAGGAACTCGGGCACGGGCCCGGGCGTGCGGTGGTGCATGGGGCGCATGCCGTTGAACAGGTGGGTGGCTGTCGAGCGCGGGGCGCGGACCGGTTTGCCGGCCTCGAGGCGCTCGGCGATGCGGGCGGCGGCGTCGGCCAGGGCGGCACGCACGGGGGCCGCCTCGGAGTCGGTGTGCCCGAAGGAGGGCAGCGCCCCGCCCTCGATGAGGGCAGCGTTGACGCCGTCGTCGCCGATGATGCCGGGCTTCTCCGGGGCGATGGTCATGGTGACGACGTGCCCGCCGCCGAGCTCGATGAGCTCGCGGGTCAGGGCGGCGTCAGGGTCGATGATGTAGGTGGGGTCCTGGGCGCCGCAGCGCTCCACCGAGACGAAGGGCCCCTCGAAGTGGATGCCGGCGAGCTCTCCGCCCTCACACAGCCCGGCCAGCACCCGAGTGCGCGCGCGCAGGACGTCCGGCGCGGCCGTCACGCAGGAGGCCACGAGCGAGGTGGTGCCGAAGCGGCGGTGCTCGAGCACGGAGACCATGGCCTGCTCGGCGGTCTCGGCGTTGGGGAAGGACTCACCGCCCCCGCCGTGGCAGTGGACGTCCACCAGGCCCGGCAGGAGGTAGCCGCCCTCGGGTGCGGCCTGAGCCTGCTCGACGGCGTCTGCGAAGCCGGCCCGTGCGGCCTGGTCAGCGGGCCCGACCCACGCGATGTGGGATCCCGACAGGACAACCACCCCATCGTCGATGATGTGGTCGGGGGTGACGACGCGTCCCCGCAGTGCGCGGACCTGCATGGCTTCGTTGCTCATGAGTCGGATTCTGTCACCACTTCAGACATCAGACAACCTCCTCCGGGGCGTCTCCTCCCCCACACTGCCCGGGCGGGTTTCGGCTCCGCTCCGCTCACCCGGCCAGGCGCTGCTCCATGCGGGAGACGGCCCGGTTGACGTCTCGCTCCACGCGCGCCGACGGCGCCGCCCCGCCCTTCCACAGCAGGCCCTCCCCGACCGGCCGCACGGCGACGAGTCGGCCCCGGTCCACCAGGATCGGGCGGAACATGCCGTTGCTCGCCGGGCAGATGAGGCGCTCACCGTCCTCATCGGTGAGGCAGGAGCGGTCCTTGTAACCCACGTGCAGTTCATCGAAGGAGCCCAGGAAGTGCGTGGCCTGCGCGGCGCCGCGGTGGGCGGACAGCAGGTCGAGCAGGTCGGCGCGCATGTAGAGCAGGCCGGTCTTCGGGGCCGACTCGCCGGGACCGAGCGGGCGCAGGCCTCCGCGGGCCCCGCCCTCGGCGACTGCGCGCACGAGCGGGACACGCGGCCCGACCGGCTCGCCGGCAGCATCAACCGCGGCTGGGGCCTGCTCCTCCCCCAGCTCGACGGCGTCCTCCAGGGCGCGGGCGGCCTGCGTCTTGGGCAGTGTGGTCCAGCGGGCCAGGTCCTCGGCGCTGACCGGGCCGTGGCTGGTCGCGTAGCGGTAGGCGATGTGCGCGCAGGCGGCACGGTGGCCGGTCCCGCCGTGGGCGACGCCTGCTCCGGCGGGCCCGGAGTCGGCGTCGGGCAGGTGGCGTGCGTCCATGACGAGGTGCTCGTTGCCGGACCGCGGCCCCTGGACGAGGATCCCCTCGCGCTGGAGGCGCACCAGGAGGTGGCGGCGCCGGTAGGCCGAGACATCCTCGCCACGGAAGGCCTCCATGAGGCCGGCCTCCTGCCAGGCGGCCAGCAGCACCGAGCGCATCAGCGGGCCCTGGTCCTCGATGAGGCCCAGGGCCACCTCGGCGGCGCGCTCGCACAGGGCGGTATCGACGCCGTAAGCCTTCTCGCTGTTCCGCACCCAGGCGTCGGTGCGGTGCATGAGGGCGGCGCGCAGCCAGTGGTGGTCGGCGGCGGTGGTGATGTGGACGGTGCCGCGCATGGGCCAGGAGCGAACCAGGTCGCCTCGCAGGAAGGCGGCCTCAACGTCGGCCGGGGTGGCGGCCGGGGCGCGCACGAGCAGGGCGTGCGGGACGGCGGAGACCTGCTGGCCCTGGATGGCGAGCTGGCGGGCCACTGCTGCGACGACGTCGGGCGCGGCGGTGGCCGGGACGAGGCCCTGGGAGATGATGCGGGCCAGGCTCACCTCGGTCGGCAGCGGCGCGGAGGAGGTGCGGGCGGCGGGCACGGCTGTCTCCTCAGAACAGGCGGGAGCTCGGGTCGTCCATGCCGCGCATGGCGTCGTAGTCGAGGGTGACGCAGCGGATGCCGCGGTCCTCGGCCAGGACGCGGGCCTGGGGCTTGATGGTCTGGGCGGCGAAGACGCCCTGGACGGGGGTCAGCAGCGGGTCGCGGTCGAGGAGCTCGAGGTAGCGGGTGAGCTGCTCGACGCCGTCGATCCCGCCGACGCGCTTGATCTCCACGGCCACGGAGCGGCCCTCGGCGTCCTTGGCCATGATGTCGACCGGGCCGATGGCGGTGGGGAACTCGCGGCGCACCAGGCGGTAGCCGGCGCCCAGGACCTCGATCTGCTCGGCCAGGAGCTCCTGGAGGTGGGCCTCGACGCCGTCCTTGGTGAGCCCGGGGTCCACACCCAGCTCGTGGCTGACGTCGGAGATGGTCTCGAAAAGGCGGATGACGAGGCGGTCGTCGGTCTTGGTGGCGCTGACCTCCCAGACCTCGCGCACGCCGTCAGCGGCGGCCTCCTCGTCCGGCTCGGTGACGGCCAGGCGGGCCGGGGCGCTCATCCAGTTCAGGGGCTTGTAGGAGCCGCCGTCGGAGTGGATGAGGACCGAGCCGTCGGCCTTGAGCATGAGCACGCGAGTGGCCCGGGGCAGGTGGGCGTCCAGGCGGCCGGAGTAGTCGACGGAGCAGGAGGCAATAACAAGGCGCACCCGTCCACCCTAGCGGGGCGGGCCCAGGGCGGCGTGACGCCGGGGCCGGCACGCCTGAGCATCGTGTCACCCGGGGCGTTCCCCTCCACTGTCCATGCACGGCGTCCACACCGGATCGGACGTCGTGTCTCAGGCATGCCCCGGGGCCTGGGGACGCAGGGCCAGGCGATGGCGGCGCCCCGCCCCGTCGTCGAGAACGTACGTCGTGATCGAGGACTGCGTTCTCCTCCAGATGACTGGGAGGGGACCCCAGTGGCCTGGAGGAGAACGCAGTCCTCGGACGAAAGGTACGTCGCCGATCCGGCCAGGAGGCCCCGCCCCGCCCCGGCGAATCCGGCCGCCAGGCTCACCGGCCAGCCGCAGCCGCCAGGCTCAGTAGCCAGCCGCATCGCCGAGCCCCGGCGTCGGGTCTCAGAAGAGCCGGGGCTGCTCAGGGGCGGCGGACTCCACCCAGGCGATCAGCGCCGAGTGGGACTCCTCCATCATGGCCAGGTCGAAGCCCTCGGGGCTGCGGGTGGCGTCCACGCAGTGCACCTCGACGACGCGCCCCTGCTCCCGGCGGCGCCGTGCCTCGGAGAGCTCCAGGTTCAAGCGGCTCCATGAGCGCGACGGCCTGGTGGAGAAGGACACGAGGCGGTACCACTCCAGGGAGTCGAGCTGGAAGGAGGCGACCCCGCTCAGCCAGCGCTGCGCCCCGCGTGGGCGCAGGGCGCACTCGAAGGAGCCGACTTGCCCGGCCAGGTAGCGCAGACGCAGCAGGAACCCGCCTGCCAGCAGCACGAGGACGGTGACGGCAATCGCCACGACCATCCACACGTGCTGCCCCATGACTCAGGCCTCCGCACCCTGCTTCACGTGGTCGGCGGCGATCGTGATGACGTCGTGGTCCACGGAGCAGAAGCCGCCGGACACCTCGATGCTGCACATCTCGCCGTCGATGGGACTCAGCCGCACCGGACCGGCCCCCAGGACCGCCACGAGGGGCTGACGACCCGGCAGGATCCCCAGCTCCCCGTTAATCAGGGGCACGGAGACCTGCGTCGCCTCACCGGTCCAGGCCTCGCCCGCCGGCGAGACCACCTCAACATGTAAGGCCATGTCCCCCTCCTTTCCTGCGCCCGGTTCTACCCGGATCCTAACGACTCAGGCGTTGAGCTCGGCGGCGCGACGCTCGAGGTCCTCGATGCCACCGATGTTGAAGAAGGCCTGCTCCGGCAGGTGGTCGTAGTCACCGTCGCAGATACGGCGGAACGCCTCGATGGTCTCCGACAGCGGCACGGTGGAGCCGGCCACGCCGGTGAACTTCTCCGCCATGTAGGTGTTCTGGGACAGGAACTGCTCGATGCGGCGGGCGCGGGCCACCGTCACCTTGTCCTCCTCGCCGAGCTCGTCGACACCGAGGATCGCGATGATGTCCTGGAGCTCCTTGTTCTTCTGGAGGATGGACTTCACGCGGGTGGCGACGTCGTAGTGCTCCTGGCCCACGTATCCGGGGGCCAGCAGGCGCGAGGTGGAGGTCAACGGGTCCACGGCCGGGTAGATGCCTCGCGAGGCGATCTCACGGCTGAGCTCGGTGGTGGCGTCCAGGTGGGCGAAGGTCGTGGCCGGCGCCGGGTCGGTGTAGTCGTCGGCGGGCACGTAGATCGCCTGCAGAGAGGTGATGGAGTGGCCGCCGGCGGAGGTGATGCGCTCCTGGAGCTGGCCCATCTCGTCGGCCAGGTTGGGCTGGTAGCCCACGGCCGAGGGCATGCGGCCCAGCAGCGTGGAGACCTCGGAGCCGGCCTGGGTGAAGCGGAAGATGTTGTCGATGAACAGCAGCACGTCCTGGTGCTGGACGTCGCGGAAGTACTCGGCCATCGTCAGGGCGGACAGGGCCACGCGCAGACGCGTGCCCGGCGGCTCGTCCATCTGGCCGAAGACCAGGGCGGTCTTGTCGAACACGCCGGCCTCGTCCATCTCGACGATGAGGTCGTTGCCCTCACGGGTGCGCTCCCCCACGCCGGCGAACACGGAGACACCGCCGTGGTTCTGGGCCACGCGCTGGATCATCTCCTGGATGAGGACGGTCTTGCCCACGCCGGCGCCGCCGAACAGGCCGATCTTGCCGCCCTGCACGTAGGGGGTGAGCAGGTCGATGACCTTGATGCCGGTCTCGAACATCTGCTCCTTGGACTCGAGCTGGTCGAAGGCCGGGGGCTGGCGGTGGATGGGCCAGCGCTCGGTGATCTCCAGCTGCTCGCCGGGGCCGAGGTTGAGGACGTCGCCGGTGACGTTGAAGACGTGGCCCTTGGTCACGTCGCCCACGGGCACGGAGATCGGTGCGCCGGTGTCGCGCACCTGCGTGCCGCGCACGAGGCCGTCGGTGGGCTTGAGGGAGATCGTGCGCACGATGTTGTCACCCAGGTGCTGGGCGACCTCCAGGGTGATCTCGTGGGGCTCCTCGCCGGCGCTGGTGGCCTGGACGGTCACCTTGAGGGCGTTGTACATCGCCGGGATCGCATCAGGCGGGAACTCGACGTCGACGACGGCGCCGATGATGCGGGTGATGCGTCCCGTCCCGGGGGTGGTGGTGTCAGCCATGTGCGTTCTTCCGTATCTTCCAGAGCTGAGAGGGGTCCTGCTCGGTGAGGTGAGTCTGTGTGGGGTTCTCGACGACGTCGGGGGCTTCCCGGCCTATTCGGACCCCAGGGCGTCAGCACCCGAGACGATCTCCGTGATCTCCTGGGTGATGTCGCCCTGGCGGGCCGCGTTGGCCAGGCGGGTGTAGGTGATGATGAGGTCCTCGGCGTTGTCCGTGGCCGTGTGCATGGCCTGCTGGCGGCTGGCCAGCTCGGAGGCGGCCGACTGCAGCAGGGCGTTGCGGATGCGCGAGCCCATGTAGCGGGTCAGGAGGGCGTCGAGCACCTCGGAGGGACCGGGCTCGAACTCGTACAGCGGCATGGAGCCGCCGTGCTTGGCCGCCAGCTCCTTCTCCAGGGCCTCGTTGCCGGCGTCGTCGAGCTCGCCGGCCCCTTCGACGTCGACCACCTTGAGCGGCAGCATGCGACGCACCTCGGGGACCTGGGAGACCATCGAGACGTAGCGGGTGAAGACGATGTGGACCTCGGCGACGCCGCCGGCCTCGGCCGGCTGGAGGAAGTAGTCCAGCAGGGTGGTGGCCACCTCCTCGATGGCCTCGTCGCTGGGGCGGTCCGACTGCCCGGTCCAGGAGAACTCGATCGGCGTGCCCCGGAAGCTGAAGTAGCTCTGGGCGCGCCGGCCGAAGGTGAAGATCACCGGCTCCTTGCCCTCCTTGACCAGCTCCTCGATGAGGCGGCCGGTCTCGCGCAGGATGGTGGCCGAGTAGGCGCCGGCCATGCCGCGGTCGGAGGTGACCACGAGGATCGCCACGCGCTTGGTGTCGGTGCGCTCCTGGGTGATGGGGTGCTCGAAGCGGGAGTAGGTTCCCAGCGCGGCCACGGCCTGGCTCAGGGCGTGATCGTAGGGCGAGGCCTCCTGCGCGTTGCGGCGCGCCTGCCCGATCCGGGACGAGGCGATGAGCTCCATCGCCCGGAACACCTTCTGGAGGGTCTGGGTCGATCGAATGCGCTGCTTGTAGACGCGCTGGTTTCCTGCCACGTCAGCCCCTCTTGACCACGAGCTGCTCGGTGGTCCTCTCGGCGGCGGGCTCCTCCTCGGGCTCGGCGACCTGGGCGCCCAGCATCTGCTCACCGGAGGCGAAGGTGCGCCGGAAGGCCTCAACGGCCTTGACCAGGGCCTCCTCGGTCTCGTCGGTGAGCTGGCCGGTGGACTCGATGGTGTCGAGGATGTCGGTGTTGCGCCGCAGGTGGTCCAGGAAGGCGGCCTCGAAGGGCAGGACGTCGGAGACGTCGATGTCGTCGAGGTAGCCCTTGGTGCCGGCCCAGACGCTGGCGACCTGCTCGGCCACCGGGTAGGGCGTGTACTGGGGCTGCTTGAGCAGCTCCATGAGGCGCTCGCCGCGGGTGAGCTGGGCGCGGGTGGCGGCGTCCAGGTCGGAGGCGAACATGGCGAAGGCCTGCATGGAGCGGTACTGGGCCAGCGTGATCTTAAGGGTTCCGGCGACCTTCTTCATGGCCTTGACCTGGGCGGCGCCGCCCACGCGGGACACGGCGATGCCGACATCGACGGCGGGGCGCTGGTCGGCATTGAACAGGTCGGACTGGAGGAAGATCTGCCCGTCGGTGATGGAGATGACGTTGGTGGGGATGTAGGCCGAGACGTCGTTGGCCTTGGTCTCGATGATCGGCAGCCCGGTCATGGAGCCCGCCCCCAGCTCGTCGGAGAGCTTGGAGCAGCGCTCCAGCAGGCGCGAGTGGAGGTAGAAGACGTCACCGGGGTAGGCCTCGCGGCCCGGCGGACGGCGCAGCAGCAGGGAGACGGCGCGGTAGGCCTCAGCCTGCTTGGACAGGTCGTCGAAGACGATGAGGACGTGCTTGCCCTGGTACATCCAGTGCTGGCCGATGGCCGAGCCCGTGTAGGGCGACAGGTACTTGAAGCCGGCCGGGTCGGAGGCCGGGGAGGCCACGATGGTGGTGTACTCCAGGGCGCCGCGCTCCTCCAGGGTGGCGCGCACGGCGGCGATGGTGGAGCCCTTCTGGCCGGTGGCCACGTAGATGCAGCGCACCTGCTTGTTCGGGTCGCCGGACTCCCAGGCCTCCTTCTGGTTGAGGATGGTGTCCAGGGCGATGGCGGTCTTGCCGGTCTGGCGGTCACCGATGATGAGCTGGCGCTGGCCGCGGCCGATCGGGATCATCGAGTCGATGGCCTTGAGCCCGGTCTGGAGGGGCTCGTGGACGGACTTGCGGGCCATGACTCCGGGAGCCTGGAGCTCCAGGGCGCGGCGCCCCTCGGCCTCGATCTCACCAAGGCCGTCAATGGGACGGCCCAGCGGGTCGACGACGCGGCCCAGGTAGGCGTCGCCCACGGGCACGGAGAGGACCTCGCCGGTGCGGCGCACGACCTGGCCCTCGTCGATGCCGTCGAAGGAGCCCAGGACGACGACGCCGATCCGGCGCTCCTCGAGGTTCATGGCCAGGCCGGCGGTGCCGTCCTCGAAGGTGAGCAGCTCGTTGGCCATGACGCCGGGCAGGCCCTCGACGTGCGCGATGCCGTCAGCGGCGAAGACGACGTGCCCGACCTCCTCGGCCGCGACCTCGGCGGGCTTGTAGGACTCGGCGAACTCGTTCAGGGCCGAGCGGATCTCCTCGGGCCTGATGGTCAGCTCTGCCATCTCGTCTCCTTGCTGGTTGCGTTCTGGGGGCCGGCGGCGCTGGGCGTGAGCGACGACGGCGCGGGGTGGGGTGGTGAAGTTGTGGGTCGGCATGCGATGAGCGGGCTAGCCCGCCAGCCGGGTGCGCAGCTCGGCGACGGCGCTGCGCACGGTGCGGTCCATGACGTAGTTCCGCGTCGAGATGCGGGCTCCGCCGATGACCGCGGAGTCGACCTCGCAGTTGAGGTCGATCCTGGTACCCAGGCGGCGCTCCAGGATGGTGCGCAGGCGCTCCTCCTGGGCCGAGGTCATGGGGATGGCGGTGACGACGTCGACGATGGTGCGCTGACGCATCTCGGCGGCCAGCTCGACGACGCGGCGCAGGTTGCGCAGCGGTCCGCCCTCGGCGTGGTGCCGCACGCACCAATCCACCAGGCTCATGGCGGGGGCGCTGATGTGGGGGGCGAAGACGGCCTCGGCCAAGCGGACCCGGGCCTCGGTGCTGGTGCGGCGTGAGGGGGTCAGGGCCTCGCGCAGCTCGCGGTTGTCGACGATCTGCTCGTGGACCTCGAAGAGCTGCTGCTCGATCTCCGCCACCGAGCCGTCCGCGTGGGCGCCGGCGAGGATCGCCTCGATGCCCAGGTCGTGGAGGGCGGAGACCAGGTCGACTGCCTTGGACCAGCGGCCGCGGACCATGGCGCTGAGCAGGTCGACGACGCGCTCGTCCACGGTGCCGGTGAAGAGCCGGCGGGCCAGGGTCACCTTGTCCTCGGGCTCGCGGCCCGGGTCGGTCAGCGGAGCGGGCAGCGAGTGGACGGCGACCTGGTGAGCCAGGGCGAGGATCTGGCGCCCCAGCTCCTGGCCCTCGACGCCCGCGGCCGTGAGCACCGGGCTCCAGGCCTGGCTCACGGTCTCACGGGTGGCGGCAGTTCCTGTTCTCACCGTGTCGCCTCCGCAGAGGAGGCGGCGCCGGTGTCGAGTCCCTCAACCGGCTCCATGGTCTCGAGCTCGTCGAGGAAGCGGTCGATGACCCGCTCGGACAGGGCGGTGTCGCTCAGCTGCTCACCAACGATGCGCTCGGCCAGGGTGGAGGCGAGCATGCCAACATCGGTGCGCAGCGAGATCTGGGCGGCCTGCTTCTCGGCCAGGATCTGACGCTGGGCGCCCTCGATGATGCCGGCGGCCTCCGCCTGGGCGTCGGTGCGGGCCTTGGCGACGATCTCCTTGGCCTCGCCCTGGGCGTTGTCGCGGATGCGGGCGGCCTCGCGACGGGCCTCGTCCACGAGCCGGGTGGCGCGCTTCTCGGCGTCGGCCTGGTCCTGCTTGGCCTTGTCGGCCAGGTCGAGGCCCTCCTGGATGCGCTGGGCGCGTTCGTCCAGCACGGCGTAGAGCCGGGGCAGGGCGTAGCGGCCCACCACCAGGAGGATGAGCAGGAGGACGATCGCCGCCCAGAAGATCTCATAGAGCGGAGGCAGGATGAAGGCTGTGCCTCCGCCCTGCCCGCCCTCGGCAGCCAGGGGAAGCATCACTTGACAACGAACGGGATAACGAAGCCGATGAGGGCCAGGGCCTCGACCATGCCCGCACCGATGATCATGTTGGTGAACAGGCGCCCGGCCACCTCGGGCTGACGGGCCGTACCCTCCTGGGTCTTGCCAACCATGATGCCGATGCCGATGCCCGGGCCGAGCGTGGCCAGGCCGTAGCCGACGTATGCGAGAGCAGCGGAGGTCATATGTGGTTCCTTCTTTCTGGCGCCGGATGGCGCAGGTGGGGGCGGTGGAAAGAGGCTTGAGGCGACGCACCGTGACGTCTAGTGAGCCTCGATGGAGAGCTTGATGTAGACGGCACTGAGGATGGTGAAGATGTAGGCCTGCAGCACCGCCACGAACACCTCGAACAGGGTCACCACGATCATGGACGCGCCGGTCAGGAGGCTGAGCGTCGAGGAGGCCTGGAAGTGAAGAAGCAGGCTGGTAGTGCCGAAGAAGGTCATGCCGAGCAGCATGTGCCCGGAGACCATGTTGCACAGCAGACGCAGGGTGAGCGTCACCGGCCGCACAATGAAGTTCGAGAGGAACTCGATGGGGGTGATGAGCAGGTACATCACCTTGGGCAGGCCCGGCGGCATGAGCTGGGAGGCGAAGAAGTGCCCGACCCCCTGTTCCCTGATGCCCGCCCCGATGAAGGTGATGTAGGTCAGGGCCGCGAACACCATGGGCACGGCAACCACCGAGGAGGCAGCGATGTTGAGGCCCGGGATGACGCCGGAGAGGTTCATGGCGAGCACGCCCAGGAAGAGGGTCCCCAGCAGCGGGGCAAAACGGCGGCCGTTCTTGTTACCCAGAAGCGTGAAGGCCACATTGCTGCGCACGAAGTCGGCGACGATCTCCAGCAGGGCCTGGCCGCGCCCGGGGACGATCTTGATCCGGCTGGCGACCGTTCCCGCCATCAGGCATAGGGCAACCGCCATGACGACGCGGACGAGAGTGAGCCGGTTGAATTCCAGGAGAGTCCCCTCACCGAAGATCGCCCCAGGGAAGAAGTCCTTGGCACCGGGCTGCTCAAGCTCGTGACCCTCCGTGACGGTGAAGGCGGGCACCGCGGTCAGTGCGATGACAGCGACCAGGACGATCAGGAGCACCCAGTACCACAGCGGTTTGGTGAACGGCTTGGCGTCAGCCGTCCGCGGCACGGCGACATCGTCGGCTGCCGTGCCGTTCTCGGTGACGGTGTTGGTAGACAGGAGATCCTCCCAATGTCTCTCACGCTTCGAGGCCTGTCCGCACAGGCCTACTAATCACGGGCCATGCTAGCGCCTCACAGGGTTCTCACGAAGCAAACGGGACACCTCGTGGTGGCCCGCTGCAGCCACCCGGCCCTACGACCGGTCCCGCCCACCGGTCAGGGGCGGTCTGCCGACTCACCCTTCTTCGGCTCCACCGCAAGGATTCGCGCCTGTGCCAGGACGGTCGCCTCGGCGAACATGCCCACCAGGATCGCCACAATGAGTGTGACTCCAATCACTCTCGTGTCGCATCCCAGGGCTCTTCCTCCCAGGAGCCCCACCGCCAGGAGCGCGATCTTCCCCAGGTATCCGCCAGCCACCCAGACCACTAGGCCCCCCGTGTCGGAATGGACCATGCGGTCCACGAACCACCAGGTTGCGGCCAGGAGCAGCGTCGTGGCCGCCGCTGCGGCCAGTAGCGTGCCCAGCGGCTGGGTCACGGCGCTGCGGGCTCCGCCGGCCAGGCACCACAGGGCCTCGCCGACGACGAGGACCACGGCGGCCACGGCGAGGATTCGGCGCAGCCTCGCTGAGGCCTGGCGCAGTGTGCGGGCGTTCGTGGGAGGCGTCTGGCTCACTGGCGGGTCCTTTCAGGCGAACCGTGCGACGCCTGCAGGGCGTTCCCCTGCGGCGCCTGCCCCTCGGCCGGGCGCGTCACTTCACCAGTTCCTGAGACGTTGCGGGAGATGACGATCCGCTGCTCCTGACGGTCCTGGCGACGGCGCAGCGCCGAGCGCAGGCCGTGGCGCACCCCGGGCATGAGGTCAACGGTAACGACGAAGGCGAACAGCACCGCGAGGGCGAGCCCCGCCAGCACCCAGGGCAGGGGGAAGAAGGCCATGGCGGCCACGGGGAAGGAGGCGACCGCCGCCCACAGGTACATGACCAGCACCGCGCGGCGGTGGGAGTGCCCGGCCGCCAGGAGCCGGTGGTGCATGTGCATGCGGTCGGGGTGGGTGGGACTCAGCCCTTTCCGGGTGCGGCGCACGATCGCCATCATCATGTCGGTCAGTGGCAGCAGGAGGACCGCCAACGGCAGGAGGATCGGCATGAAGGCGGGCAGGGCGCGCGAGCCGTCGAAGCTGCCGGGGTCGATCTGCCCGGTGACGATGATGGTGGAGGCGGCCGATACCAGGCCCAGCTGCATCGCCCCGGAGTCGCCCATGAAGATGGTGGCGGGGTTGAAGTTGTGTGGCAGGAAGCCCACGCACACGCCGATGAGCGCGGCCACGATGGTGGCGGCCAGGGAGCTGTAGGAGCCCGGGCTCGTGGCGCGGGTCAGGACGTAGGTGTACAGGAAGAAGGCGGTCGAGCCGATCCCGATGATGCCGGCCGCGAGCCCGTCGAGCCCGTCGACGAAGTTGACGGCGTTGATGGCGGCCACCACGACGATGACGGTGGAGATGAGGGACAGGCGCGAGGAGCCGATCGTCAGCCCGGCCACGGGGAAGGTGAGGAGCTGGACGCCCTGCCAGGCCATGACGCCGGCGGCCAGGATCTGGCCGGCGAGCTTAGTCATCCAGTCCAGCTCCCACAGGTCGTCGACGACGCCGAGCAGGCACACCAGTCCCGCCCCCAGGACCACCGCCCAGGCGCTGGAGTCGATGACGTCGGAGAGGTAGGGGATCGTGGAGGCCACGGAGATCGCGGAGAACAGGCCGAAGAACATGGCCACGCCGCCCAGGCGCGGGATGGGCGTGGAGTGGACGTCGCGGGCCCGCACGGGGGTCAGCGCGTTACCCACCAGGGCGATGTGCCGGATGATCGGCACGGCCACGTAAGTGGTCGCCGCAGCAATGGCCATGACCAGGAGGTAGACCTTCACGCGCCCACCCCCGTCCTGCCGCGCCCCGCGCCTGCTGTCCCTTCGGACAGGGCGACGCCGGCCACTCGTTCCAGGTCCGCGAGCGCCAGGACCCCCTGGCGCAGGATCCGGGGGGCGCAGGCGTGCGCCCCGGCAAGGGTGACGATGGTGGAGGGAACCGGTCCGGGGGTGGCTCCGCCGTCGAGCAGCAGGATGTCCTCGCGCCAGTCGGCGCCGGCGGCTTCACCATCCGGCGCGAGCTCATCGACACTCCGGACCCGTCCGGGGAAGGCGGCCCGGGCGGAGGCGGCGTCGGTGGCGGGCGGCGCGCCGGTGGGGTTCGCGGAGGTGACGGCCAGCGGGCCGCTGCGGCGCAGGAGGTTCAGGGTGAGCTCGTGGGCAGGCATGCGCACGGCGAGGGTGCCGCCGGTCTCCCCCAGGTCCCAGGTCAGGGTCTCGTCGGCCTCCAGGATGAGGGTGAGCGCCCCGGGCCAGAAGGCCTCCATGAGGGCTCGGGCGGCCTCGGGCACCTGGGCGACGAGCCCGATCAGGTCGTCGGGGTCGGCCACGAGGACCGGCGGGGGCATCTGGCGTCCGCGCCCCTTGGCGGCCAGCAGCCGCTCGACGGCCGCGGCGTCGGCGGCGTTGCAGCCGATGCCGTAGACGGTGTCCGTGGGCAGGATGACGAGCCCGCCTGCGCGCAGGTGATCGCAGGCCGGTTGGAGGGGGTCGGGGTGGGGATGAGCGGTGCTCGCGGAGGGCTGCGGGGGGTGGCTCACGTCCCGCATCCTGCCACGGATCGGGTCGGTGGCGGGACAGTGCGGAGGTGTGGGCCCCGACGCGATGCCGGACCGTCATCTGACCGGGGCCCCATCGGCGTATCCCTCGGTCCGCTTCCGGGATGAGCCCGGGACGCCGTCGGGCCCTACACGATGCGGCGGGCCACGGCCCAGCGGGTGAGCTCGTTGCGGTTGGACAGCTGGAGCTTGCGCAGGACCGCGGAGACGTGGGTCTCGACGGTCTTGACCGAGATGAACAGCTCGGAGGCGCACTCCTTGTAGGTGTAGCCGCGGGCGATGAGTCGCATGACCTCCCGCTCGCGCGCTGAGAGACGGTCGAGCTCGGTGTCGGCCACGGCCACCTCGCCCGCTCCGGCGCCGAAGGCGTCCAGGACGAATCCGGCCAGGCGCGGGGAGAAGGCGGCGTCTCCGGCGGCCACGCGCCGCACGGCCTGGGCCAGGTCCTCGGTGGAGATCGCCTTGGTGACGTAGCCGCGGGCGCCGGCCCGGATGACGCCGACGACGTCGTCGCTGGCGTCCGAGACGCTCAGGGCCAGGAAGCGCGTCTCGGGGACGTCGTGGCAGGAGGCGACGACCTCGGCCCCTCCCCCGCCGTTGCCGCCGGGCAGGTGGACGTCGAGCAGGACGACGTCGGGCCGCAGGGCGTGGACGGCGGCGATGGCGCCCTCGACGTCGTCGGCCTCGGCGATGACGTCGAGGTCGGGGGCGTGGGCGGTCAGCTCGGAGCGCACCCCGGAGCGGACCAGGGCGTGGTCGTCGACGACCAGGACCCGCAGGGACGCACTCGCATCGGCGGGCTGGTGGTGGTCTGTGGTGGTACCGGCGGGCGTGTCAGCCATGGGGTCTTCCTGGTGGTGACGTGGGGTGATCGAGGAGCGAGGGGCCGGGCGCGGCCCAAGGAGACAAAGCAACGATAGACGGCTCAGTGGGCTCGCTCGGGGAGAGTCAGCGCCACCTCGGTGCCGGTGGACATGCGGCGCACTCGGGCGCTGCCGCCGTGGCGCTCCATGCGGGCGATGATGGACTCGCGCACGCCGTGGCGGTCCTCGGCGATGGCGTCGAGGTCGAAGCCGGGGCCGTGGTCGCGCACGAACACCTCCAGGCTCTCCTCGCCGGCCTCGACGTAGAGGGAGACCGGTGGGGCGCCGTGGCGCACCGCGTTGGACAGGGCCTCGCGGGCGGCGGCGACGATGACCTCAGTGTCGCGGTCGGGGGCCCGGTCGCCGACGCACACGGCGTCGACGGCCACGCCGTAACGGTCCTCGATCTCGCCGGCCAGGTCGGTGAAGGCGTCGACCACGGAGGTGCCCGGTGCGGGGCGGTCGGTGTAGAGCCAGGCGCGCAGCTCGCGCTCCTGGGAGCGGGCCAGGCGGGCCACCGTCTCGGGCTCGTCAGCGCGCTTGCGGATGAGGGTGAGGGTCTGGAGGACGGAGTCGTGCAGGTGGGCGGCGATGTCAGCGCGCTCGGACTCACGGATCTCGGCGGCGCGGGTATCGGCCAGGGCCCGGTTGGTCCGCAGCCACAGGGGTGCCAGGACCACGCCGATGCCCACCACGAGCGCCCCTCCGGTGAGGAGCCCGGAGATGAGCTTGTAGGGGGTGCTGTCGGCGGCCACCCACACCAGGATGCCGACGACGGCCAGGCACACCCCGCCCGCCACCCGCAGGACAGCGCTCAGGTTGCGGTCCGGGCCGACCAGGTTGTCCATCTGCGACCAGGCCAGGGCCGCCCCGGCGATGACGACGATGATGACTCCCACCGCCCCGATCCGCTCCAGCAGCCCGAAGCGCCAGGCGGCCAGGAACAGGGCCGCCAGGAGGAGTGCGCCGCCGTCGATGACAGTCTGCGACAGGCCCAGGGGGGCTCCGCCGTCGGCCCGAGACTCTGCGGTGTCTCTCCCACTCCTGAGGCGAGCCGCCAGGCGGGCGCGGGAGACCACCGAGGCGGGCACCTCTCCTGCCGGCCCGTTCTCCCCGGGGAGGGTCGCCCACAGCAGGGCGTAGAGCAGGGCTCCTGCGCCGCCGCCGAGGGCCAGGACGACCATGAGCGCGCGGATGTATCGCACGGGGATGCCCAGGTGGAGCCCCAGTCCCGCGCAGACGCCGGCGATGCGGGCGGGGCGGCGCATACGGGCGGCCTCGACGGACAGGTCAGCCGGCGCCGGCCCCAGCTGGTGGGGCAGGCGGCGCAGAGGGGGGCGTCGCCGCAGCTGTCGCGGGGGGCTCCAGGAGTACGCGGGCCCGCCGGCCATCGGCCCGGGCTGCGCACCCCGCTGCTGAGCTGTCGTCATGGCACCATCGTGGCACGTCAGGGTCGCCGACCCGAGGGTCCCCCGGGGGATTGGGGGGACAATCCGGGATCATTCAGGGGTTCCCCTGATCGTGCCGCAGGCCACGGACACGAAGAATTATTGACATGAACGACAAGCCCACTTCCCTGTCTGACGGTGGTTCCCCCACCGGTTCCGATTCCTCTGACTCCTCCGCATCCTTCCCCTCTTCCAACACACAGGGTGCCGACGGCGCCCAGCGCGATTCCCGGCAGGGACCGCAGCCGGGCCCAGCCCCCTCCTTCCAGCAGTACGACGGCCCGCAGCCGGAGCCTCAGAGGGGATCGACTCACCGCTTCTTCGACTCCCTGCGCGGCTCGGGCCTCATGCGCACCAACGAGCGCTGGATCGCGGGCGTGGCCGGGGGCGTGGCCCACCGCTTCGACCTGGACCCCACCCTGGTGCGTTGCGTGTGGGTGGTGCTCTCGCTCTTCGCCGGTGTCGGACTGGTCCTCTACGGCCTGGCCTGGGCCCTCCTGCCCGAGGAGTCCGATGGGCGCATCCACCTGGAGGAGGCCCTCTCTGGCCGTTTCAACGCGGGCCTGGCGGGCGCCATCGGGATGACGATCATCGGTATGTCGACATTCGGTAGCGGTTTCATCCCCAACTGGTACGTCCATGAGGCGGGGATCGCCGCCGCCCTGTGGCCCCTGTTCTGGCTGGGACTGTTCATCCTCGGCATCGTCTTCCTCATCCGCCGCGCCCAGGACCGGCGCGCGCACCGGAAGGCCGCTCGAGGCCCTCGGGGCCCCCAGCCCTGGCAGGCCCCCGCTCCCGGTGCCGCGCAGACACCGGGCAGCCGCCCCGGCGTCCAGGCCGGCGGCTTCGCATCGGCCTGGGACTCCTCAGCGCCTGGCTCCGGCACCCCGGCCTTCAACCAGTCGGCCGGCGGACAGAGCTGGCAGAGCCGCTCCTACCGGCAGCGCCCGCCGTACCAGCCAATGCCTATGCCGGTCCGCCCGGCGCGCCCGCGCCGTCCCGGCCCCGGTTCCTCACTGTCGCTGGCGGTCCTGGGCCTGGGACTCCTGACCGCGGCGGGCGTCTGGTACGCCACGGCAACCCACCACCTGGGTCTGCTCCAGGGCCAGTTCATCCTCATCGGCACCCTGGTCGCCCTCCTGGGAGCGGGCATCGTCGTCAGTGGCCTGCGTCGTCGGCACGGAGGCTGGATGACGGTGCTGGGCTGGCCGGTCCTGTTCGTCGTTGCGATCCCCGCGCTGGCCACCGCCTCGATCGTCCCCACGAGCCTGGCCCGCATGCCCTTCGGGGTCATCACGGATTCGGCAACGTTCGGCTCGACCACGGTGACCTGGAAGGAGCTGGCGTCGTCAGCCAGCGGCGGCAGCGTCACCCGCAGTAAGGACGTCGGCGACCTCACCCTGGACCTGCGCGGCATGCCGGCCGAGGAGGCCGGAAAGCTCTCCACGATCAACGCGCACCTCGACGTCGGGACCCTGCGTATCAAGACCGACCCCAACCAGCGAGTGACGGTGAAGACCGACGTCGACATGGGCTCGGTCAACTCCCGGGCCTCCCGGGCCTGGACCGTTGACGGAAAACAGATGGAGCCCGACGAAGAGGACCTGCGCGCCTACGACGTGGCCGGCAATGCCGACTCCCGCTACAAGAGCTCCCACGGCGGCCTGAACATCGCGCCCACCCTGGTCTCACCCAGCGGCAAGGACGGGCTGCCGGCGATCATGATCAACGCCTCGGTGGACACCGGGAGGATCGACGTGGAGGAATCGCGAGGCACCGTCTTCTGGTACGGCAACGCCCAGGAGTCCGTGTGGATCGTCAACGTCTGGTACGACGAGAAAAGCAATGCTCACGACGGCGCCCTGCCGGTTCCGGGCATGAGCCACCCGGCCATCACCACCGGCGACGCCGAGGCCTGCATCCGCACGGCCCGCGAGAGCACGAATCAGGCCAACCGCAGCCAGTATGTCACCTGGCAAGATCTGTCCGACCTGACCTCCAAGGAGCGCGCCTCCTACGACTCCTGCGTGCAAAGGACCCTGTCCGGGCAGGGCTCCACGCAGCCCAGTGCGAGCCCAAGCCCCTCCGGATCGGCAACCCCGACACCGTCCCCGACTCCCACCAAGCAGTCCGCCACGGCCAGCCCGACAGCCGGCTGATCGCGCCGGCACACCGGCCTCAGCCACCAGAACTCTTCCCCGGGCACGTCCCGGGCCCACCCAAGGAGACCCTCATGAGCAGCACCTCTTCCACGACGTCGCCCAACGACGCCGGCAGCACCAGCACCGAGGCGACCGGCGAGGACGCCACCAGGCCCTTCCCGGCCGCCGGCGACACCCAGCCCCTGACCGCACCGGCGACTCAGCCGGTCACCATGCCACTGCCCGCCTCTCAGGACGCCGGCGCGGAGACGGCCTCCACGGGCTCGGCTCCTGCGTCCTCGGCGTCGAGCCCGGTGTGGAGCGCGGGGACGGTCACTGAGCAGGACCGCCCGCAGGCGCCCCAGGACATCAAGGGCTCCACTCTCCTGTGGGGGGCCTTCCTGCTCCTGGTGGGTGGGCTGCTCATCGCGGCGGGCCTGGGGCTGCGCTTCGACTTCACGACGACGGCCATCGCCTGTCTGGCGGGTCTGGGGGCCCTGCTCGTTGTCGCCGCCCTCATCCCCAAGGGGCGCCGCAGCACCAAGAAGTCCTGATCCGCATTCACCACGTATTCGCACCATGGAGCCGCGAGGACGCACCTCAGGGCCCGCCGACTGCACCTCCACGGTGCGGCCGCGAACCCCACCGTGCGTCCTCGCGGCGTACTATTCAAAGAGAACTCACCGAAACCGAGAACCTCCACCACTGGGACGGATGATGAGGGACATCGATGGTTGAGACAGCATGCTCCGTACTCATGAGCCTGATCCTGAGCGTGACCGGCATCCTCCTCGTGGTGCTGGGACGCCGGATGGCGAAGCGCAGGCTCCCGCCGAACTCGTGGGCGGGAGTGCGTTACGAGATCGCGCTGCGCTCGGAGGAGAACTGGTACACGATGCAGGCCCGGTGCGCAACGGCCACCATCGGAGTGGGTGTGGTCCTCCTCGACTCAGCTGTCCTCTTCGCCGTTCAGGCAGCCCTGCATGAGACGATCTCGATCCTGTTCCCCATGGCCATCATGCTGATTCAGACGGTTGCCGGTATCGCATTCGTTCACGTTCAGGCCCGCAGGTGCGCCGCGGAGCTGACGTAGAGCGCATAGGTCGGCTCCCTCACTCAGCGACTTTGGTGAGGGAGCCGGTCGGGGGTGGTCGGAGTCGGTCGGAGTCCGGGGTGAGTGCTCAGCTCTGGTAGACGATCTTGGCCTTGACGTCGTCAACGGCCTCCTCGCCCAGGTAGTGGCGCACGATCTCCAGGCCGAAGTCGATGGCGGTGCCCATGCCGCGGGAGGTGATGACGGGGCCGTCGGTCACGACGGCGGCCTGGTTGACCTGCGCGCCGTGCTCGGCGAGCACGCCCACGAAGCCGGGGTTCGACGTCGCCTGGCGCCCCTCGAGCAGGCCCAGCTCGGCCAGGATCGAGGGGGCGGCGCAGATCGCGGCCACGGGCCGGCCGGCGCGCACCCGCTCGGTGACCGCGGCCATGAGGGGATCGATGGCCTTGAGGTTGGGGGTGCCGGGGATGCCGCCGGGCAGGACAAGCATGTCGTAGTCGTCCAGGTTCGCCTCGGCCAGGGTGAGGTCGCAGGTGACGACGATGTTGTGGGAGGAGACGACAGCCCGCTCGGGAGTCACGGAGATCATCGTCGTGGGGATGCCGGCGCGGAAGAGGATGTCCACGGTCGCCAGTGCCTCGACCTCCTCCAGCCCGGGGGCGATGAAGACGGCGACGGCCTTGTCGGTCCTCTGATCGGTGGGCGCGTGGAAAGCAGGCATGTCTCCTCCAGGAAGGTCGGCTCAGGTCAGTGCGGCTGGCACCATCACCCTACGCGCCGACCACCGGCGGCAGGAACCGCATGGGCGCATCCGCACTGATCGGCAACTCAACGCCGGGAGTAGTCTAAGTCGATCATTGTCGGCTGCGACTCGCTCCGACAGCTCAAGCAGCATCGGGAGGCGAACGATGGCGTGGTGCACGGCAGCCCTGTGCGCGGCCGTTCTCGCTGTGATCGTCTGCAGTGCGCTCCTGCTCCACTACCGACGCTCCCTGCAACGCACCCGGGGAGAGCTCGCCCGCCTTCGTACCTTCCATGAGGAAAGGATGCGGCGCCCCAACGTGCTGTCTCATGAGTTACGTACGCCCCTGACCGTCGTACGCGGCGCTGCCGAGCTGCTCCTCGATGAGAGCGCCGGCCCACTCAACCCCGACCAGAAACGCTTCATTCAGACCATCGCAGAGAACTCCAACCAGGTGATCGATATGGCCTCCGACCTCCTGGCCGAAGCCAGCCTGGAATCCGATCTGTTCAATCTGCGCCTGGAGTGGACTGAGATGCGCCAGCTGGTTCGCGAGTGTGTCGCTCAGTTGCGCCGGGTGCACAACGCGTCCATCCGCTTGGACAACCACGGGGCGCCGCTGCGCCTCCAAGTGGATCCCCGCCTGATGGGGCAGGCTGTCACGAACGTTGTCAACAACGCCGCCCGACACGCAGGCGAAGGCGTCTCCATCCTGGTGCGCATCACTGAGTCCGAAGAAACCATCACCATATCCGTTTCTGACAACGGCACAGGTATGACCCCAGAGGACCGGAATCTGCTATTCACCCCCTTCGCGACTGGGGGGTCCCGACGACCAGGAACCGGATTGGGAATGATGATTACCCAACGCATCGTCGAGCTCCATGGCGGAAAAGTGCTCGTCGACACCATCTCCCGAAAAGGAACAACAGTGTTTCTCACCCTTCCACGCACGTGGCGGGAACCCGACCACAAGGAGGCGACGGCCAGTGAATGACACGATCCGGTCACCAGGCGCTCCCCAGGTTCTCGTCGTCGACGACGAACCACAGATCCTGATGATTATGCGCTTCGCCCTCGAAACAGCGGGTTTCACTGTTGTCACCGCGACCGATGGAGCACAGGCCTGGTCCACCTTCAAACAGCGTCGCTTCGATCTCGTGGTTCTTGACCTCATGATTCCGGTGGTGTCCGGGGTCGCCGTGGCTGAACGCATCCGAAGCATCTCGGATGTACCCATCATGATGATTACCGCGCTGTCTGACGAGCCGGACCGGATCCGTGGGTTGGAAGCCGGAGCCGACGACTACGTCACCAAGCCATTCAGTCCTCGTGAGCTCACGTTGCGAGCCCAGGCACTCGTACGCAGATGGCACGGACGCCACTCGCCTGCGCTTTCCAATGGAGACCTGGTGATCGATACCGCCTCGCATCGGGTCTACCTACATGGTTCGGTGCTGGACATGTCCGATACGGAGGTGAGGTTCTTGGAGGTCCTCGCCCGCAACATCGGGCACGTCGTGACATACGCGGACCTACTCAGCCAGGTCTGGGGCACAGAGGACCACAGCGGCGGCAAGGACATGATCAAGACCACCGCCTACAGGGTGCGGCGCTCTCTGGGCGAGGAAGGCAGGAGATACATCCACTCGGTGCGGGGAGAGGGCTACACCATGCCCCACTTGGCCGAGAGTACATCTAGCGACGCAGCAGGACCGCAGCCTGCGGCCGTTACACGCACCGCACCACGATGGTGACGGCGGTGTTACCAACCGTTACTTCCCGATACCTCTCCGGTCTCCGACACCAGGGATGATGGGAGGCACCCGGTGGGATGTCATGCATCAAAGGCCTCCCGCCACCCGATCCCACTTGATTCAAAGGAGAATCCCATGAGGAAGCGGCTGTTCTCTGCCTTGCTTGCTGCCACTACCGCGAGTGCCCTGGCCCTGACCGGCTGCGCGGTTGACGAGTCGAAGAGCGATTCGATCACCGTCGCCTGCGGAGCCATGGAGGATCTGTGCCAGAAGTGGACTCAGACCTTCACCGAGCAGACCGGGATCCAAGCTACCTACGTGAGACTCTCCTCCGGTGAGACCGTCGCCCGCCTCGACTCGGCGAAGAACAGCCCCGAGTTCGACGTCTGGCACGGAGGCCCAGTGGATGGCTACGGAACCGCAGCGACCAAGGGGCTCATCGAGGCCTACGAATCCCCCAGCGCAGCCAAGATCCCTGACAAGTACAAGGACGCCGACCACAAGTGGACTGGAGTCTACGTGGGAGTTCTGGGGTTCTGCTCCAACAAGACGGTCCTGAAGAAGCTGGGCGCGGAGGCACCAAAATCCTGGGACGATCTACTCAACCCTGCATTCAAGGGGCAGGTCTCTACCGCTCACCCGTCAACCTCCGGAACGGCTTTCACCACCCTGTGGACGCAGAATGTCCGCCTGGGCGGACAGGACCAAGCCCTGGACTACATGAAGAAACTGCACAGCAATGTTCTGCAGTACACCAAGTCCGGCACTGCGCCCGGACAGATCGCGGGCCGCGGTGAAGTGGCGGTGGGCCTGGTCTTCTCCCACGACTGCGTGAAGTACCAGGAAGAGGGCATGTCCGACCTCCAGGTGTCCTTCCCCAAGGAGGGAACCGGCTACGAAGTCGGCGGGGTAGCCCTGGTGGCCAAGTCCAAGCACTCCGAGGCGGCCAAGAAGTACATCGACTGGGCGATCTCGGCCGACGCCCAGAACATCGGACAGACCGTGGGGTCCTACCAGATTCCCACCAACCCCGACGCCAAGATCAGCGACAAGATGGTCAAGCTCGATGACGTCACCTTGGTGGACTACAACTTCAAGGCCGCGGCAGAGGCCAAGCCCGCGCTGACCAAGCGCTTCGACGAGGAGATCGCCGCTCAGCCGAAGGAGTGACGAAGGCCCCTCCATCCGTGTTCCGGGACCAGGCGGTCCCGGAACACCTTCTCCACCCTTCCCACGGCCGCCACCAGCCGAGCGGCCCCCTCGATCGGAGTCCTCCATGTCTTCCGCGGCCTCAACACTGCCCAGTTCCCAAGCCCCTGCACCTTCCACAGCTACGACACGACGCTCCACCAAGGTCCGACGAGACCCGGTGACCATCGGCATCGTCACTGCTATCACCCTTGTCCTTGTCGTCCTCATCGTCCTTCCTCTGGTGACGATCCTCTCTCAGGCATTCTCCGCCAACGGGTCAGAAGTCCTCACCAGCCTGCTGCGCTCCACAACGAACCGAACCACAGTTATCAACACTGTCGTTCTAGGCCTCGTCGTCGGAACCGTCGGAACACTCATCGGTTTCTTCTTCGCTTACGTGCAGGCTCGTGTGGACATACCCGGTAAGCGCCTTCTTCATCTCATCTGCCTCATCCCCATCGTCTCTCCACCCTTCGCCGTCGCCACGGCCTCCATCACGCTCTTCGGACGCAATGGGATCGTCTCCACTCAGCTGCTGGGCCAACAGTGGAACATTTACGGGCTCCCCGGCCTGACCCTGGTGCTCTCCCTGTCCTTCTTCCCCGTCGCCTACATGAACATGCTCGGCATGCTGCGAAACCTGGATCCCGCCATGGAGGAAGCCGCGGCATCACTGGGCGCCTCACCTTGGACGGTGTTCCGCACAGTCACCCTCCCCATGCTCATCCCGGGCTTCGCCTCCTCCTTCCTCCTGCTCTTCGTCGAAGCGATTGCCGACCTGGCGAACCCGCTGGTCATCGGAGGAGACTTCACCGTGCTGGCATCTCGTGCCTACATCGCGGTCAACGGTGAGTACAACACCGCCGCTGGGAGCGCCTACTCGCTGGTGCTTCTGGTGCCGGCCCTGCTGGTGTTCGTCCTTCAGAGGTACTGGGCCTCACGCAGCTCCGCTGTGACTGTCACCGGGAAGCCCACCGGCCGAGTCCGGCTGGTTCGCGCTCCACTTCCCCGTATCGCCCTGTCCGTGATGGCGGCGGCCCTGGCGCTGTTCGTGGTGTCGATATATGCGACTGTCATCCTGGGAGCCTTCGTCAAGATCCTAGGAGTAGACAACACGTTCACGCTCAAGAACTTCCAGTACGTGCTGTCCGGAATCGGCAACGACGCCATGATTGACACGACGATCCTGGCGCTTATCGCTACTCCGATCGCCGGAGTTCTGGGAATGCTTGTAGCCTGGCTCGTCGTCGTGCGCCTCAAGGCCAGCGCCGGCCTCATGGACTTCCTGGGAATGCTGGGACTATCGGTTCCTGGAACAGTCCTGGGCATTGGCTACCTCATCACCTTCAATAAGCCGGTCATCTTCGGTCACCTCATGTTCATGCCGGCCCTCGCTGGAGGAGGTGCAGTCTTCGGCGGAGCCATTGCCATCATCATGGTGTACATCGCCCGCTCCATGCCGTCAGGTCAGCGATCAGGTATCGCAAGCCTTCAACAGGTGGACAAGTCCATCGACGAGGCATCAACATCCCTGGGCGCCTCAGGGCTGCAGACCTTCACCAAGGTGACGATGCCTCTCATTAGACCAGCCTTCATCGCCGGCCTCACGTACGCATTTGCTCGCTCTATGACAACCCTGTCACCAATCGTATTCATCACTACCCCGAAAACCAAGATCATGACCTCACAGATCCTTTCCGAGGTTGACGCAGGGAGATTCGGGAACGCCTTCGCATTCTGCACCATCCTCATCGTCATCGTCATGCTCGTCATCGGTGCGACCAACCTCTTGGTACGCGACACCTCAGTGGCATCGTCAGCCCGTACGAGCCTGTAACCCCATTCAGAAAGGACTTTCACAATGAACACCACCGCCATGAAGAAGGTGCCCTCCAGCTCGGACCAGGATGCTTCCGACACCAAGAGCGGCCGCCTCTCCCTCGTCGAACTCACCAAGACGTTTGGTGACGGGGGCGGTGAGGTGACTGCCGTTGACCACATCAACCTCGACATCGACCCAGGGGAGTTCATCACGCTCCTCGGCCCCTCAGGTTGCGGAAAAACCACTACTTTACGAATGATCGCAGGCTTCGAAGATGCATCATCCGGAAAGGTCATGCTCGACGGCGACAACATGGCAGTCATTCCACCTAACCGCCGCCCGATGTCGATGGTCTTCCAGTCCTACGCCCTCTTCCCCCATTTGTCAGTGCGAGACAACGTCGCCTACGGCCTCAAGCTGCAGAAGATGCCGCCGGCACAGATGGATGAGGCCATCGAAGTGGCTTTGACTGCGATGAACCTGACAGCCATGGCCAAACGCGCCCCATCTCAGCTCTCCGGTGGCCAGCAGCAGCGTGTCGCGCTCGCCCGTGCCATGGTTGTGCGCCCCAAGGTGCTGCTCTTCGACGAGCCCCTCTCCAACCTCGATGCCAAGCTGCGCATCAAAATGCGCCTGGAGATCCGCCACATGCAGAAACGACTGGGGATCACGTCGGTCTACGTCACGCATGACCAGTCTGAGGCCATGGCCATGTCCGACCGCATTGTCGTCATGAATGCAGGCCGCATCGAACAAGTTGACACCCCTGAGGAGATCTACCTGCATCCCGCATCGGTGTTCGTGGCCGACTTCGTGGGACGCGCCAACTTCCTCAAGGCCACGGTCATCGAGGCGCTCGATGCGCCCACCCAGACACAGAGGCGAGCGAAGATTGAGGTACTCGGTTCTGAAGCGACCGTTCCCAGTCATCCCAGCGCAGTGGACGGCAACCAGGAGGTTGTGCTCATGGTGCGCCCCGAGTCGGTGAGACTGGCCGCGGTCCAGGAACCTACCCAGAGAATCTCGGGCTCGCTGGGACAGATCATCACCCGCGTCTTCTACGGGGAGACCGTCGAGTACGAGGTCGAGACCGAGTACGGTTCCATTGTCTGCGTCGTCTCCGATCCTCGTCAGGATGAGCTGTTCCAGGAGGGGCAGGCTGTACGCGTTTCCATCGAGTCCCACAAGGCATGGCTGCTCCCTGCGGAGTAGACGCGTCTTGGCTCGTTCCTCAGTGTCGCCGGCGCTGAGCCTCGCGAGAGGTTGTCAGGGCTCAGTGCTGGCGCAGGAGGTGCTGCTCGGCACTGTCCAGGATCGGCCGGGCGGCCTCCGGCGCGTAGACGCTCAGGCCGCCGTCGGACACGGACAGCTCGACGTTGCCGTCGTCACCGATGGTGACCGGCTCGTGCCCGCCCAGGACACAGATCCACTGCTCGCCGGCGTGCCGCGCCCCGACGTGGAGACGCTTAGTGGCGGCCCTGCGGTCGGACAGAACAACGGCGAGCCCGGAGCCGGGGTGGGCCTCGTCGCCCTCGCGCGCGAAACCGACGACGTCGGGGTCGTCGAAGGCGTCGTGCTGGGGGCCGTGGGCCAGGGCGCGTCGCATGGTCATGAGCAGCGGCAGCTCAGTGACGGCCGGAAGGTCACCGGTCTCGGGCGTGCCGAACAGGTCGCCCCAGAAGACGCAAGGGGTTCCGGCCTCGCGCAGCAGGATGAGGGCGTAGGCCGAGGGCTTGAACCAGGACTCGATGGTGGAGGCCAGGGACTGGCCCGGCTGGGTGTCGTGGTTCTCCACGAAGGTGACGGCACGCGCAGGGTCGGCGGCCACGAGGGTCCCCTCAAAGAGGCGGGTCAGGTCGACGTCGCCATTGGAGCTGGAGGCGGCGTGCAGGTGGAAGTGGAGGGGGACGTCGAACAGGCTCATGAAGGGCACGGCCTCCAGGTAGCCCTCCAGCTCGGCGACGTCGCGGGACCAGTACTCACCCACGGCCGGCAGGGCACGGCCGGTGGCCCGGCGCAGCTCAGGCAGCCAGCGGGCGTAGAAGTCGGCGCCGACGTGCTTGAGTGCGTCCAGGCGCAGACCGTCGACGCCGGTGGTCTCCACGTACCAGCGCCCCCAACGGTCCATCTCGGCGCTGACGGCGGGGTCGATGACGTGGACATCAGAGCCCATGAGGTAGTCGTAGTTGCCGAGCTCGTCATTGACGTTCTCGTTCCACTGCTTTCCTTCGAAGAGCCAGACGCCCTGCTGGTGGCGGGCCTCGTCCCAGTCGGTGCCGTGGAAGCAGGTCCAGTCCCAGGTGAAGTCCGAGTAGGCGCCGGCGCGCCCCGGGAAGGTGTAGCGGGTCCAGGCGGTGATCTCCTCGGTCTCACCAATGGTGCGCGTGCGGTCGTGGGGATCGACGGGCGTAGCGCGCACGACCTCGGTGGCGTCCCCGCCCATGCGGTGGTTGAGGACGATGTCCGCCACGACGCTGATGCCGGCCGCGTGCAGGGCCTCGATGGCGGCCAGGTAGTCCTCCTTGGTGCCGTACTTGGTGGGGACGGTGCCCTTCTGGTCGAACTCGCCCAGGTCGTAGGTGTCGTAGACGCCGTAGCCGACGTCCTCCACACCGGCCTGGCCCTTGTAGGCGGGAGGCAGCCACACCGAGCTCACCCCGCAGTCGGCCAGGAGGGCGGCGTTGTCCGCCAGGAGGCGCCAGTGGGTGGAGTCGGCGGGCAGGTCCCAGGCGAAGGCCTGGAGCAGGAGGGGGTTGACGACGTCGTCCGGGTTGGCGGGGCTGGGCTGGGCGTGGTTCTCGGTCACGGTTCCGATGCTGCCAGTCCTCCCCCTCGGCCGGGGACATTCCACGCGACCGGGTGCGTGTCCTTCCGGACGGGGGCGTTCGACGCCGTCGGGGACCGGAATCCTGTCCCCCAACGCGCGACATGTCCCCGGCCGGGAGAAAATGCACCCCCACGCGCAGGATGTCCCCGGCTGAAGGAAGGATGCGATGTGGACAGTGCGGATGGGCGGCCTCATAATGGTGGGGAGCCACCCGGGTGCTAGCCGGGCGACTCCCCTCGCAAGGGAACGGCCTAGCCGGTCCACGTGCTGAGGGCATCCACAAGGACACCGACGGCCCGGATCAGGCGAGCGACAGCGGTCAAGACTTCGCTCACCTTCCGGGCCGTTACCTTGCCCTTGCGGACTTCTGCGCGTCGTCCTCTCGGCTTGGACACGGCCCTCACCTCCTCCCGGCTTCTTCCTCCCCGGCAAGGACATGAGTGTTCCGGGAGAAGATGCCATGGGAGGCATCACCCATCATGCCAACGGGCGCCGGCAGCCCTTCTCGGACTCCACGACACGGGGATTCCGCGGCGAGACAGTCGCCCTTGTGGACACCGGCGTCGTCGGTACCCGTCCCGTGCCTCTTGGTCTCCAATACGCAGTGACGGCCGGGGACATTCCACGCGGCCGGGGGC
>NZ_KV789125.1:30901-95399 GCF_001807465.1 Actinomyces sp. HMSC08A09
ACGCCGTCGGGGACCGGATTCCTGTCCCCCTACGCGCACCTTGTCCCCGGCCAGGAGAAAGTGCACCCTCACGCGCAGGATGTCCCCGGCCGAGGGAAGGATGCGATGTGGACGGTGCGGAACGGCACGTGCGCGACTCGCGAGTGGTCAGGTTGGCGCGAGCAGGGCAGCGACGTCGTCGAGCTGTACGGCGATCTCGGTGAAGTCCCGGTCCAGGTCGAGGGTGCGCACGTGGAAGCGGTGCCCAGTCTCGGTCCAGGTCTCGCGGATCGGCGGGTCGACGGCGGTCTGGGCGTAGAGCAGCATGCCGGCGACCTCACGCCCGGACTGCCGGGGGTCGCTGGCCTCGTGCATGACGTAGCTGTAGATCTGGTTGCGGTTGGCCGGGGACAGGATCGACTTGTCGTAGCGGGAGCCGAGGATGCGCCCGTAGCACTTGGTGTCAATGATGAGGGTCCGCTCCGGCCCGGTCAGGACGATGTCGGTGTGCAGTCCCGGGAGGAAGACCGGGGCGTCCTCGATGCCGCCGCTCACCCAGGGAGCGCCAGCGCGCAGGTGGGGGTGGTGGCGGCGGAAGTAGGCCAGGACGAAGCGCTCGTACAGGGCGCTCAGCTCCTGGGGGTCGAGGAAGTCGGCGAGGCTGACTGCGCCGTCGGCGCCGCTGAGCAGCCGCTCATCCAGGACGAGTCGGCACACGCCCATGAGCAGCCGGTAGGAGCGGTTACCGCGGTGGAAGCGCAGGCTGTCCCAGCGCAGCTGGCGCAGGTCCCCGACGCTCATCACCTCGACGTCGCCCATGACGAGCAGTGTGGACTTCAGACGCTTCCGGCGGGCCGGGGCGACGTCGCCGTGCAGGATCAGGCGCAGGGCGGCGGTCTTGAGGAGCCGGTTCATGAGGGTGTTCTCGGTGCGCTCGTCATATCCGCAGCGCACCAGGCTCCTGCGGCGCGCCCTCAGACGCATCGTGGCGGCCGGGTCGATGCGGCCCCGCACCACCGTCAGGTCCTCACTGAAGGGCTGATAGTCCCGCTCGAAACCGCGTCGGCGCTGGTTGTCCAGCCCACCGGCCAGGATCGCGGCGAGCATGTCGTGGACATGCTCGAAGTCCTCGGCCGCCAGGCGCCGGTGCTCGCCGGTCTCCAGGGCCTTGAAGGCGTAGGCGAGCATGTAGTAGACGTTCTTGAGCAGGACGGTGCTCGGACCACGCTGGTACGGTCGGCCGGGAGCCCCGTCCCGCGCCCGGCCGGGCAGGGCGGCTGTCATACCAGGACGCTCTCCAGCTCGTGAATGCTCTCATCCATCGCTGCGGGATTGTCGAACCAGTACTCGCGCACCAGCGGCTCCAGCTCGTAGCGCACCACCGAGGTCACGTCCGCATCCGTGCCCGCAGGGTTCTCGGGGCCCGCCGCAGGCAGACACAGGTAGGAGTGTCCGATCTGGAACCCAGGGCCGAGGGCCTCGTCCTCGGCGATCCGCTGGTTGAGGCGGCGTACGACGTCGACCAGCGCCTCCAGCCTCGAGCTGCCCACGGCCTCGACGTGCCTGAGGAACCCGGGGTGGTCGAGGGCCGGTCTCATCTCGAAGAAGGCGAAGCGGCGCCGTAGTGCGTAGTCGATGAGGGCCAGTCCCCGGTCGGCGGTGTTCATCATGCCGATGATGTGGAGCCGTTTGGGAACGGACAGCAGCTCCCCGGACACGGGCAGGCGCAGCGCCTCCCCACGGTGCTCGGCCTCGATAAGCATGAGCAGCTCACCGAAGGCCTTGGAGATGTTGGCCCGGTTGATCTCGTCGATGATGAACACGTAGTCCCGTCCCGGGTCGGCGGCGGCACGCCGACAGAACCTGGCGAAGACACCCTCGGCGGCCGCGAACCCGCCCTCGGCCGTGGGGCGCAGCCCGACGACGACGTCCTCATAGGCGGTCGACTGGTGGAACTGCACCACTTCCACCCGCGAGTCATCCGTCTGGCCCATGAGGGCGTAGGCCAGGCGCTTGGCCGCGAAGGTCTTCCCCGTGCCCGGAGCGCCCTGGAGGATGAGGTTCTTCTTGCGTCGCAGCAGCCCGAGCATCTGCTCCAGATCCTCGGGGCCGACGAACACCTCGGCCAGGAAGCTCTCCCGCGTGTAGATGTCGGCGACGTCGGGCTCATCAGCGTCCTGGGGGCTCGCGGCAGGGTCGGGGGTCGAGGACGAGTCAGGGTGGTTCCGGTCCCGGAACAGCGACTCGAGCTGGGCTGGGTTGTAACTGGTCTCCTGTGTAAGACGCTGCAGTGTCACTCGGCGAACCCCTCGTTGCAGCGGCCAGGAACCGACATGCGTCCACTCGATGTCGCGCACGCAGCGGTAGGCGGGCCGGGCGTCGTCGTAACGGAACTCCGAGCGGACGACGCCGCGCCCGATGATCTCGGTCGGACCGCGCCGGGCGTAAACGACGTCGCCGGGACGCATCGTGCGGGTGAAGTCCCGGATCATTCCCGCCGCGCCTGTCGGTCTGCCTCCCCAGTCCCCGTAGCCGGCCTCCAGCGCCTCGATGACGGCTTCCTCATTCGGGTAGCTGGTGGGGTCGCCGATCCGATCCCAGTTGAGCGCCATGATCCCGGCCGTTCGAAACTCCTCCCACTTCCCGGCACCCTCGCCCGGGACGTAGAGCCAGTAGCCGCGCTCCTGCTCCTCGGCCGTCTGAGCATCCTTATCCGACGCCGTCATCGGCTCACTCATGATTCCTCCTCGTCGCCCGTGCCCGCAGCGCTGCGGGCATGTCCAGGGGGAATAGTAGTGCCGACTCACCCCATCGGTACCAGCCGGGTACGCGCACCTCCGGGTCTGGACATCCGATGCCGTCGGGGACATTCCGCACGGCCGGGTGCGTGTCCTTCCGGCCGGGGACGTTTCCGTGCGGCCGGGGGCATTCGACGCCGTCGGGGACCGGATTCCTGTCCCCCAACGCGCAGGCTGTCCCCGACCGGGAGGGAATGCACCCCCACGCGCAGGATGTCCCCGTCGAGACCGGCCGCCCAGGCCTCGTGTCGGTCCAGTGCCGACCCGTGCCAGGCCAGTGCCAAGCCAGCACCAGCCAGGCCCTTACCCAACGCCCTATCTGATACCAGTCTGGTACCACCTGCTACTGTGGAGGCATGGCGATGACATTGCGCTTGAGCAAAGAGGATGAGCGTCTGCTTGCGCTCCTTGCACAGGAGGACGGGGTCAGCCGCCAGGAGGCGACGATCCGGGCGATCCACGAGGCCGCCGCGCGCCGCGGACATGAGCAGCGAGTCGCGGACGCCTCCGCCCGCATCCGCAACCGATACGCCGAAGTCCTGGAACGCCTCGGCCGCTGATCGGGCAGAGATGGTCGAGTACCTGACGCTCGAGGACGCACTATCACTCATTGAGGACCTCGCTGTGGGACCGGTCCGGGATCTCGGTCTGCTCAACTCGGCGCTGCACCGACCTGCGACCATGCTCTGGGGACACGACGCTTACGCCACGATCGACGAGAAGGCGGCGGCGCTGCTCGATTCCCTGGTCCGCAATCATCCACTGGTGGATGGCAACAAGCGCCTGGGGTGGTTGGCCACGCTGGTCTTCCTGGACATCAACGGCCACGGGGTCGAGGCCCCCGACGACGACGCCTACCAGTTGGTGATCGACGTCGCCGCTGGGAAGCTCTCACTCAAGGAGATCACTGCGGCCCTGTCTCAATGGCACGGCCGCGACTCGGAATAGAGCAGCACGGCGGGACACGGCGTCGGCCTCTCGGCCTGGAGACGCACGCCTCCAGGCCCGGGCGTCCGGCGCCATCGGGGACATTCCACGCGGCCGGGGACATTTCCGTCCGGCCGGGGGCATTCGACGCCGGTCGGGGACCGGATTCCTGTCCCCCAACGCGCAGGGTGTCCCCGACCGGAAGAAAGTGCACCCCAACGCGCAGGACGTCCCCGTCGAGATCGGCCGCCCAGGCCTCGTGTCGGTCCAGTGCCGAGCAGTGCCAGACCGGCACCAGGCCGGGTCCTTCCCCAGGCCGCTACCCAGCACCGGACCAGCGTCCATCCAGCGCTCAGGCCGGTGCCCGCAGCACCACGATGCGCTCGGAGAGTCTGCCCACCAGCGGCAGCCGCATCAAGGGCGAGAGCAGGGGGTGGTAGCGCGCGATGGTGCGGGTGAAGGGGACGTCGTGGAGCAGCGTGTAGCCGGGGGCCACCGTGCGGCGAAACTCGGAGGCGCTGGAGCAGCCGTAGGTGTAGCGCGCACCGGCATCCTCCACTGAGCGCTCCCGGCCGTACTTCTGGAACAGGCGGGGCATGACCTCGATGAGGACGGTCGCACCGGGCAGGCGCGCAGCGATGATGTCCAGGAGCGTGCGCACCTCCTCCTGCTCGAGGTACATGCTCAGTCCTTCGATGATGACGAGCACGTCGCGGCTCATGTCCTCCAGCTGGTCGGGCCAGTCGGGGTCGAGGGCGGAGGCGGCAATGGTGCGGTGACGCTCGCCGTCCTCGAGCAGCCGACGTCGCAGCGCGATGACGTCGGGCAGGTCGAGGTCGTACCAGGTGACGCGCCCGTCGTCGAGGCGCTGGAAACGGGTGTCGAGCCCGCAGGCGATGTTGACCACCGTGCAGCCGGGGTGGGTGTCCAGGTAGCCGGCCACGAGCGGGTCGAGCGTGAGGGTGCGCAGCACGACGCCGTCGGCCATGAGCCGGTCCTGTCTGGCCATGGTGAAGTCGTAGTCGAGCCGGGAGACGAGCTCAACGGCGGCAGGGTCTGTGAAGCGCGGCCGTTCGGAGAGCGTGTGCTCCGCCCTGGCGTGGAGGGTCAGCAGCATCGTCTTGCTGACACTGGTCAGGTCCGCAGTCCCGTGTGCGCTCATGCGGTCAATTCTGCGACGCCTGCGGCTCGGGAACCACCGCTGTCAGATAAACGGGCTGCGCCGCCCGTTCCCGCTGTTCGCCGCGCGGCTCACTCCTCTCAGTCCTCCTCGAGGACCCCGTTCCAGGCCAGGAAGCCGATGGTGCGGCACATGGCCTCCTCCCAGTTGGCGTCGCCGAAGCCGTGGGCGGCGCCGGGGATGGTGACGAGTTCTGCGTCGGGGGTGTCGCTCACGGCGGCCCGGGAGACCTCAATGGGCACGGCGCGGTCCTGGTCCCCGTGGACGATGAGGACGGGGCGGCGGTAGGTGGCCAGCTCGGCCCCGACCTCCAGGTTCCAGCCGTCGACGGCGTAGGCGCGCCCCAGGCGGGTGCCCGCCCAGTCGAACTCCTCGGGAACGGCCGCCGGAGTGTGGAAGGCGGCGCGCAGGTTCTCCCCCAGCCGCAGGGCCGGGTACCACAGGGCCAGGGCGGTGATCCGCTGCGGGTGGCGGGCGGCCGCGAGCGCTGCGACCGCCCCGCCCAGGCTCAGCCCGAACAGGGCGACCCGGGAGGCGTCGACCTCCAGCCAGGCGCAGGCGGCAGTGAGGACGGCTTCGAGGTCGGCCAGCTCGGTGAGGGCCGACATCGCGGTGGTCTCGCCCTGGCTGGCGCTGCCGCCGCCCCCGCGGAAGTCGAAGCAGATGGCCACGGCCCCGGCCCCGGCGAAGCGCCGGGCCATGGGGGCGACGCGGGTGTGGGAGCCCTCCATGCCGTGGCAGCAGATGACCAGGGGCGCGGGGGCCGACGACGCCGTGCGCGGGACATAGGCCAGTCCCCCGAGCCTCTGCCCTTGGACGGTGAGGGCGACCTGCCGTGAGAGGTAGGGCTGCGTCGTCACGTGTTCTCCTTGCTGCCTGGGGCCGGCAATGAGAACCGGCCCGGCGGCCATCGTAGACGGACCGCCGGGCCTCACCGCCGAATCGGGTTCTCTGACCTCAGGAGTCGAGGTGGTCCAGCAGCGTGGGGATGAACTCCCGGTAGTACTGGAAGACACCGCCGTGGCCCGCCCCAGGGTAGATGACCAGGGTGCTGCCGGGGATTCGCCGGTGCATGTCCTCAGACAACGGGGTGGGGACCATGCGGTCGTGGTCCCCGTTGGCAATCAGCGTGGGGGCCGTGATCCTGGACAAGCCCTGTGGCTGCTGGCGCCCCCAGGCCTTGATGGCGGCGATCTGAGTGCGGAAGGCCTTCAAGGTGATCGGGGAGTCCCGATCCATGACTCGTTCGTGAATCCGGGCGAGGTAGTCGCGCGCTGCGGCCTTGCCGTCGGGTGTGCGCGGGAAGAAGAGGAACTCCTTGGCGTCGGTGCGGGCGAGCACTCCACGCAGCATGTCGAGGTAGACGTAGGCGGCTCCGGTGGGCCGGTCGATCCCCTCGTCTCCTGCGGGACCGGTTCCGGCCAGGACGAGTCGTCGGACCAGCTTCGGGGCGTCGAGAGTGACCTGCTGGGCCACGAAGCCTCCCAGGGAGAAGCCCATGAGGTCGATCCGGGTCAGACCAAGCTCGGAGATGAAGGCCCGTGCAGCACCGGCCATCCCTTTGATGGTTCGTGGGACGTTCCCGGTGGAGGAGCCGATGCCCGGCAGGTCGACCGCAATGACGCGGCGGCCCTCGGCGAGCGCCTCGACGACGCGGGGGTCCCACTCGTCGAGGGTGGCCCCGAGGTGGGCGAGCAGGACGATGGGCGGCCTTCCGGAGTCGACCCCGAGGTCCCGGTAGGCGAAGGACTCTCCTCTCACCGGCAGGTGCCGAGTGGGAGCGGAGGTCCACCGGGTGATGAGCCCATCGATCATGGTGGTGCCGTCGGTCTCAGGCATGAGCGGTGACCTCCTGCTCGCTGGTGGCCACGAGGACCTTGCCGCGGGTTCCGCCGGCCAGCAGCTGGTCGAGTGCGGCGAGGGTCTGCTCGAAGGGCAGGATTCGGTCGACGACAGGCTGGATGACGCCGTCGTCCACGAGTCCGGCGATGGTGCGCAGGGCCTCTCCGTCGGGTTCGATGAACAGGAAGCGGTAGCGCACGCCGAGCTTGCTGGCCTGGCGGCGCACCTTGAGGCTGAGGGCGGACAGCGCGACCTTGACCAACGGCCCGGCGCCGGCCTGATCGGCCAGTGACGGGTCGGGGGTGCCGGCGATACCCACCACGATCCCGCCCGGACGCAGGACCTGGAAGGACCGTGAGGTGATCTCGCCGCCCTGGGTGTCGACGACGATGTCCACCGGGGTCTCCGCCAGGCGCTGGACGAAGTCCTCACTGCGGTAGTCGATGATGATGTCCGCGCCGAGCTGCCTGACGGTCTCGGCGTTGGAGGCCGAGGCCGTGGTGGCGACAGTGGCTCCCAGGTGCTTGGCGAGCTGGATGACGGCCGACCCCACTCCGCCGGCGCCGCCGTGAACCAGGACTGTCTGGCCCGGCTGGAGGCAGCCGATCGTCACCAGCGACTGCCATGCGGTCAGGGCGACGACCGGCAGGGAGGCCGCCTGAGCCAGAGAGATACTCCGGGGTGCGGGGGCGAGGGCGTCGGCATCGATTACGACGAACTCGGCCCAGGTCCCCATCGCCACCACGCCGGTGTAGCCGTAGACCTGATCGCCGACGGCGAGCCCTGCGACCTGAGAGCCGACGGCGACCACCTCACCGCTCAGCTCCCCTCCCATCACCTTGGGCAGGTCGAGCCGGAAGACGGCCTTGAACTCACCGGTGCGGGTGCGCTCATCGGCGTGATTGACGCCGGAGGCGACCATCCGCACCAGGACCTGATGGGGTCCGGGCTCGGGAACGGGCATGTCGACGGCACTCAGAGGGTGGCCGTACTTCTTCAGGACGAAGGCCTTCACGTGGTGTCCTTCCTGTGCCGCAGCACCAGACTTCTAGTTGCATTGTGTTACCACTGAGGAAGACGATATGCTTCCCAGTAACAGAATGCAACTACTACGGAAGGAGGGCGCGATGATCCCCCAGCCTCGCTCCGCCTGCCCGATCAACCGCAGCCTCGAGATGCTCGGCGACCGGTGGAGCCTGCTGATTCTGCGAGACATCGTCCTGCACGACCGGCGCTCCTTCCGCGAGCTGCTCACCGGCAGCGAGGAGGGTATCAGCGCCCCTGTCCTATCCCGCCGACTGACCGACCTGGTTGAGGCGGGTTTCCTCACCAAGAGTGAGGTCGCCCGGGGCAAGCAGGGGAGGTACTCGCTGACCGAGCAGGGCCTGGCGACGGTCCCACTGCTGATCGAGCTCGGTCGTCTCGGCGCACGCATCGACCCGTCAACCGCCCCCAACGCCCCCACGCTCAGCACAGATCCCGACGACCTCGCCAGGCGCATCGCCGTCCTGCGCGAGGCTCATCTCGCTGATTGACACTCACCGCACAACCGCAGCAACCGTGAAGGATGTCGACTCACATGGACCTTCTTCTCAGCGGTAGGCCTCTGCGGAGGCACTCTCGTCGTAGCGGGCCACGAGGACCAGGCCGGACAGGGCGTAGGGGCCTCCGATGTAGGGCATGACCTGGACCAGGGCGGCGGCCACCTTCTGACGGGAGGAACCGGCCCGGATCGCCCCGGCAACGTGCGGGCGCAGCTGGGTGGTGGCGCCGATGGCGGCGATGGCCACGAGGCTGATGAGCTCGCGTTGGGCGACATCGAGGCCGCCACGGGTGGCAAAGTCGCCGAAGGCGGAGGAGGTCAGCAGGTGGGGCACGAACTCATCGAAGGGCTCGGGCAGGGCGGAGAAGACCTCCTTGACCTCATTGCCGTACAGCGGGGCCTGGATGGCGGCGCCGGCCTGCTCGCGGGCACTGGGGTCGGTGGCATCCACGGTGCCGGCGTTCTCCAGGGGCAGGGAGATGCCGTTGGCCTCGAAGACCCCGTTGGCGATGTCGATGGCATTGAGGGTCTTGGGGAAGCCGATGTAGGGGGCGCACTGGTAGATGGTCTCGCGCAGCTGGAGCGGGCTGGCTCCGATGTTGAGGGCGGCCCCCACGTGGGCCTGCAGCTGCGGGAGGGTCTGCATGGCGGTCAGGGCGGTGATGGTGAGCAGCTCGCGCTCGACGTCGGTGAGCACGCCCGTGGAGAAGGCCTCGTCGAAGATCCCATTCTGGAGGATGTCGAACAGCTCGGGGTCCGTGGGGTGGGGCTGGGGCTCCACCCCGAACAGCCTGGTGAAGGTCTCACGTGCTTGAGGTGTCAGCGCCATGGAGGGGCTCCTTACGATGTATGGGTGGCTCCTGCTGAGCATGTCACGTTCAATGCCCCACCGACAGGCCCCAGCAGTCCTCCCAGAGCACGGGATCTCAGCCACGCCGGACGAGCACAGAAACCCAGTCCTGCCGAGTATCGAAGATCCGATCCACCCGAATGACGTGCTCTTCAATACTGTAAACAGCCAACAGACGACCAGCCACAACATAGCGACTGTCAGTTGGCGTGCCAACAACATCCAACCTACTCCCGGCCAACGGGTAGCTACGAGTCCCTTCGACCGCCTCAAGCAGGGCATCCACCTGCTGAAACGCTAAGTCCGGGTCGCCTGAGGTCTCAACCGTGAAATCCCAGGCCTCATCAAGATCAATGAGAGCATCAGTGGAGTAGACGATCTCAGCACTCATGGGCGGAATCCCGCCGTGCGACGAAGTGCGCACGCACGTCTGCAGCACTAAGCCACCCTTGCTCCTCACCAGAAATCCGACCCGCCTCGACCTCTCGGAGGAGACGACGACCCGCCTTAATGCGGTCATAGTCCTTCATATCGAGAAGGACGTACCTCCCATGACCATTCTTGGTGAGGAAAACAGGCGAGCCCTCTGCAACATCCTTAAGAACGTCGGTGTAGCTCCTCAGATCTGATACTGGCTTGATCGTCGGCATCACACCCCCCGCTGCTGAATCCTTCGATTAATTCTACAGCACGAGCATCAGGATGTCGAGATCGTGGCTATCCTCCAAGCCGCGCGGATAACGCGGGCGGCCTGCTTCTCGAGCTCGTCGCGTGTCAGGCTCACGCCTCCGTCTTCCGCCGCGCTCCGGTCTCCCGGCCCGCGGACTGCACTCCCCCGTTCCAGGGCCGCCAGGAGGTCCTCCCGGTCCGTCTCGCCTCCGGGCATGAAGAGCTCGTTGCCCGCCTTGATGGTGGCGGCCGCGGTGGCACGCGGGTGCTTCATGTCGCTGCGGGTCATGCCGTCGACGACCCAGTCGGTCATGACCAGTCCGTCGAAGCCCCACTCCCGGCGCAGGATCACCTCGAGCAGCTGGACCGACTCGGAGGTGTGGACGCCGTTGATGAGGTTGTAGGAGGTCATGACGGCGGCGGGGCGGGCCTGGCGCACGCAGATCTCGAAAGCGCGCAGGTAGAGGTCTCGCAGGGCCCGGGGACTGACCCGGCTGTTGGAGTTGAGGCGGTTGGTCTCCTGGTTGTTGCAGGCCAGGTGCTTGATGGTGACGCCCCGTCCCGGGTGGGTCTGGACCCCGCGGGTGATGGCGGCGGCGAGGCGTCCGGCCAACAGCGGGTCCTCGGAGAGGTACTCGAAGTTGCGTCCGCACAGGACGCTGCGGTGCAGGTTGAAGGCGGGGGCGAGCCAGAGGTGAATACCAAAGCGCTCCATCTCGGCCCCGACGACGTCGCCGAGCTGCTCGGCCAGCGCAGGGTTCCAAGACTGGGCGAGCGCGGTGCCGATGGGGATGGCGGTGGTGTACTGCTCGCGGATCTCGGCGGGTTCGCGGGGATCTGGCTCGTCGGCGATGCCGAGGGCCTCACGTCCGGCGTCGTCCATGAGCTCGAGGAAGGTGGCGGGCAGGCTGGAGTCGCCCAGGGAGAAGGGGCCCTCGGCGTCGACGCCGTAGGTGGGAGCCAGGCGCAGGCCGGCGGGCCCGTCGGCCATGATGATGCTGGGCAGGCCAGGGATCCGGGTGGTGGTCTGGCCCGCCGCGCCGACGACAGCGGTGGAGGCGGCCCCGACGATGGAGCCGGACTCCTCACCGCGGCGGTAGTCCCCCAGGACGGTATACATGAGCTCGTTGTCGGAGAGCCCCCGGGCCAAGGTGAGGGCCTGCCCGACGTCCTCGAGCGCTCCCTGCTCGTCGGGCTCGGCGTGGTCCGGCAGACGCAGGTCGGTTGGGTCGACGGCGAGCACCGGCAGGCCGGCCGGGATGTCGAGGGACGCCGGCGCCTCGGGCTTCCAGTCGGTGAAGCCGGGCTCCCCCAGGTCACCGGCCAGGTGTCGCACGGTTGCGTCCTGGGCGAGCTCGACGACGGCGACGGGACTCAGCTGCCGGCTGGAGGTTCCCGCCCGCAGCAGGTAGCGCCCGGCCTCCAGGACCGTGGCACGGGCGGCCTCGTCGTAGGAGGCCAGGTCAGTCAGATCGACGTCGACGGTGATCCGTGCCGTGGCGCCGGGGGCGATCTCGTCGGTCTTCGTGAAGCCGGCCAGCGCCTGGAGGGGCTGGTCGAGGCGTCCGGCCGGGACACTGGCGTAGACCTGGATGGTCTCCTTGCCCGGGAAGCCGCCGGTGTTGGTGACGTCAACGTCGATGCTCACGCGGGCGCCATCGAGGCTCACCTGGCGGATCTGGACGTCGAAGGACGTGTAGCCCAGGCCGAATCCGAAGGGGAAGAGCGGCTCCTTGCCGACCGAGTCGTAGAAGCGGTAGCCGACGTGGATGCCCTCGCGGTAGTGGGTGTCGTCCGGGTCGCCGAAGTCGCCGATCTGGTCGCCCTCGTCCCAGGCGGCCCAGGTGGTGGCGAGTTTTCCGGAGGGGTAGGCCCTTCCCAGGAGGACGTCGGCGAAGGCGTCGCCGACGGTCGCGCCGAGCTGGGAGAGCAGGAGAATATTGGCAACGTCGTCGAGTGGACTGAGGTCGACGACGCCGCCCACGTTGAGCACGAGGAGGAACCGCTCGAAGCGCTCATTGAGGGTGAGGATGTCGCGGATCTCGGTGTCGGTGAGTCTGAGGTCTCCGGCCTCGGGGGTGCGGTCGCTGCCTTCCCCGGAAGTTCGGGACAGGACGTAGACGGCTGCGTGCGGGTCGGTGCCGGCCTGGATATCGAGGGGGATCGTGTACTCCGGCTCGGGCATGACCGAGCCCATGCCGACCATGATGGCGGGGACGCCGCGCTCGGCAGCCTCGGCCCTGATACCGGCGATGAAGTCCTGGTGGGCCTGGAGACGGATACGGTCGTAGGCCTCCATCCAGGGCCGGGAGACGATAGTGAAGCCGGCCGTCTCCAGACCCTCCTCGATGGTGGTGACGTGGCGGGAGTTGACGTCTCCGCTGCCGGTTCCGCCCTTGATGGTGTGTCGCGCACCGGAGCCGAACAGGGCGATCTCGCCCGGCTCAGCCAAGGGGAAGGCGCCATTGGAGCGCAGCAGCACCATGCACTCGGGGGCGAGAGCGCGGACGGCGGCGAGGTGGTCGATCTCGTAGGTTTCCATATCGCAGTCTCCTGTTGTCATGCCGACGGCTCCACCACGTGCCGGCCTCCGCACTGAGTGAACGAGCTGGATTCACCCCATCATCGCGGCATTCTGATGCCTACGATAACGGAGCAGACACCGGATCCGGAGATGTTGCCGGAGAGCACTCGGGGCTCTGCGGAGTGGAGGAGTCATGAAGGCGCCCAGGAGAGTCAGCGGGAGCAGGATCGCCGTCGGCATGGCCAGTGTGGGTCTGACGGTGGGGGCCTTCAGCCTTTACTCCCGCAAGCGATATGGCCGCTCGGCCGCGGCGAGCCTGGCGGAGTACGGCGTCCGGCCGGTCAAGACACTGGCGGCCCGCATTCCGATGACCGAGCGGATCGCGCGTCTGGCCGACCGCCCCGAGCCGGCCCGCTCCGTCACCTTCCCGGCCTGGGGTCGCTTCTTCTACGACCTGGAGCGGAGCGAGGACTCCGGCATGCCCGTCTATCACGTCCGCCAGCGGACGCCGTCGAGCGCGGTCATCGTCTACCTGCACGGCGGCGGCTACATCACGACGGCAGTCTCGGCGCACGCCTGGCTGCTCGACCATCTGGCCCGCAGGACGGGGGCCGACGTCGTCATGCCGCTCTACCCGCTGACGCCCCACCACACCTGGTCCGAGGCGCACCGGCTGGTGCTGGACCTCTATCGGCGCACGGTCGCGGAGAACCCGGGAAAGCGGATCGTCCTCATGGGAGACAGCGCAGGCGGGGGCCTGGCGGCGGTCATCGCCCTGTCCCTGGCCGAGGCCGGCGACACCCAGCCCGATGAGCTCGCACTCATCTCGCCCTGGGTCGACATCACCAACACCAACCCGGATATCGCCGACTACGTAGACGCCGACCCGCTCATGGCTCCCGAGCCCCTCGCCGAGATCGGCCGTTCCTGGGCGGGCGATACCCCATTGACCGATTGGCACCTCTCACCCATCTACGGTGACCTGTCGGGCCTGAAGAAGGTGACGACCTTCGTGGGGACCCGGGAGATCCTCCTGCCGGACAATGCGCTCTTCCATGCCAAGCTCCTGGAGGCGGGGGTTGACTCGACGCTGCACGTCGGCGAGAACCTCAACCACGCCTATCCGATGTTCCCCACTCCCGAGGGCCTCCGGGCGCGTCGAGACCTCGTCCGCCTCGTCACCGGGGAGCCCACCGCTTGAGAGTCGGTAGGACGACAGCCAGGTAAGAGATGGCCTCGTCCCGAGAGACACCGACCCCCTCGGCCATATAGGGGGCGGCGTGCTCGATGAAGGCATCGAGCGATTCCTCTCCAGTGAAGGCCCCGTCCGGATAGCACCAGGTGCAGTACTCCTCCGACTTCGTACCGTCGGACTCGGTACCGTAGTCCGCCTCTTTGCCCAAGGGGAGAGCGCAGCTCTGGCAGCACGGCTCCGGCGGCATCTCCAGAAGCCGTGTGACTGGAACGTCGAGCGCGCCGGCGAGGAGCTTGCACATATCGACACCCGGGGTCGTCACCCCGGTCTCCCACCTCGAGACGGCTTGGCGGGTAACAAGGACCTTGCCTGCCAGGTCACTCTGAGTCATCCCCTGAGCCTCCCGGGCTGCGCTAATGACCTCTCCGATACTCATGCCGGTCCCTTTCTCTTCCGCAGCCCTCTGCATGGCCACGCTCATCAGGTAACCACAGCCCCACTCCGACGTCGAGAAACAGCTTGTTGCGCCGAGAACACCGGCCTTCCTACACCGTTAACCGGTAGCCGGCACCGTTCTGATCCCCCATGTGGCACCCATCCAGTCCGGCATGTGGCGTCGTTTCGATCCGGCATGTGGCGTTTACTGACCAGGTGAACACGAACTGGCTCACTCACCGGAGACACGTCATCGACGGTGAAGAACTCATCCAGGTCAAGACCGCGCGTCTTGGCCCGGCTCACCCGGTCTGTGCGGAGCGGTAGTACATGACCGCGACCTGGGTGCGGTTGCGCAGGCCGAGCTTGGCCAGGATCGCACTGATGTGGTTGCGCACCGTGCCCTCACTCATGAACAGCCGCGCCGCGGCCTCGGCGTTGTCCAGTCCCTCGGCCACGGCCTCGACGACCTCGTACTCGCGGTCGGTCAGGGCCGCGAAAGCCGTGCTCCGCAGGTCCTTGGCGGTCGGTCCCGGACCCTCCTCGGCCGGTCCCCGCCCTCCGGTACGCCCGCCAAGGCCCATGGTGGTGCTGCGCTCGAGCACCTCTCCCTCCAGGACGCAGACCCCGGCCATGACGGAGCGCAGCGCCGGGGCGACCTGAGCGACGTCCTGCTTGATGAGGTAGCCACGCGCCCCCATCTTGAGGGCTCGCACGATGTACTCGTCGTCGGAGAAGGTGGTCAGGAAGACGATGCGCGCCCCGGCGTCCTCGGCCAGAATTCGCTCGGCCGCACTGAGCCCGTCCCCGCTGGGCATCTGGATGTCCATGAGGAGGATGTCGGGGGTCAGCTCCCGGTGGCCTCGGGTCCCGAGCAGCCTAGACCGACGACCTCGACGTCATCCTCGACCGACAGGATCGTGGACAGGGACTGGGCGACGAGCGCGTCGTCGTCGACGATGAGGACCCTCATGATGTTCCTTCTTTCCCTTGTCCGTCCTTGGGGATCGTGACGATGACCGTGAACCGTGGCCGCGGGGTGATGCGCACCCGGCCACCCAGGGCCTCGACCCGCTCCGTCATGGAGCGCAGGCCCAGGCCCGAGCCGCCGCGGCCAGCGGCGGCCGGCTCCCCCTCGGTGGGGACGATGCCGTCATTGTCAACGGTCACCTGCCAGAACGCAGGGTAGTCGGTGACGGCCACGCGGGCCGAGCGGGCCCCACCGTGGCGGGCGGCGTTGGTCAGGGCCTCGCGCACCACGGCGACGACGCAGCGTGCCACCGCTGCCGGCGGCTCGGCCTCGGTGGAGCAGTCCACACGTACCGAGTCGATGCCGCAGCGCGAGCCCAGCATGTTGAGGAAGGTGGCCAGCTCCTCGCCGTCGTCGGACAGGGCGTGGACGGAGCGGCGCATGGAGTTCGAGGGCCTCATCCAGGCCACCGTCCAGGGTAGTGAGGTCGGCGACGACGCCCGGCTCGTCGCGGTGGACGACCTGGAGGGCCTTGACCTGCAGCAGGAGGCGAGTGAGGAGATGGCCGACGCCGTCGTGGATCTCGCGGGCGATGCGGGTGCGTTCGGCCAGGGCGGCGGCGCGCAGCTCGTAGTCCTGGGCCTGGAGCAGCCGGGCGTTCGTGTCCTGCAGGGTGAGGACCTTCTCGCGCAGGTCATCGCGCACCACGTGCAGGCTCCTTCGCGCCACCTCCTCCTGGACGGTGCGCAGCGCGAGGAGGGCCGCGAGAGCGCAGACCGCCAGAGCGAGGGCCAGCACGGGAGTGTCCCGAACCCGGGCGGCAACGGCGGCCACGAAGGGAATGCAGGCGGCTACCGCCGTCATTCGCGCACGCCGGGTCGTGAGCGCACCGAGACGGGCCAGGACGTAGACGACCAGCGGCGCCCCGGTCACGGAGTCCGTTGAGAGGGCTCCCACCAGGAGGTAGGCAGCCGGCGCCGCGATCCCCCACTGTCGCTGGTCGGTGCTCATGCTCAGGCCGGCGATGGTCACGGCCGCGATCAGCCAGATCACGGTGGCCGTCCCCGCTTGTCCCACGATCAGGGCCAGCAGGAGGCAGCCGCACAGCAGCACGCCCGTGTCGACCAGAACCCTCATCCCCCGATTATCGGTCGATGGCCGATGAGCGTGGGCCCGGCATGCCGTCGGCGGAGTCGTTGCGGCTTGTCATGACAGAAGTCATGGGGCCCGGCCGCAGCCATGACTCCAGGCACTTCTGGCCGCCCCCGCGCCCCGGGACCATGGATGTCATGAGCCGGAGACCACCGGCGCAACGGAGGCAGCGGAGGAAGGAGCCGAGATGGACGGCGAGGATGAGAGCCACGAGGCGGACCTGGCGGTGGAGGTCGACTCCCTGGTCAAGCGCTATGGGGAGCTGGTCGCGGTGGACGGCCTGTCTCTGACGATCCCGCGCGGTCAGGTGCTGGGACTGCTCGGCCCCAACGGCTCAGGCAAGACGACGACGATTAGCTGCATCCTTCAGCTGCTCACCTACGACAAGGGCTCGATCCGCGTCTTCGGTGAGCCGATGACGCCCACCTCCTACGGTCTCAAGCGTCGCATCGGCGTGGTGCCTCAGGATGTCGCCGTCTTCGATGAGCTCACGGTGGCGGAGAACGTCAACGCCTTCTGCGCCCTCTACGTGCGCGATCGCGCCGAGAGGCGCCGCCTGGTGGCCGAGGCGATCGCCTTCGTCGGTCTGGAGAAGTTCGTGAGGTTCAAGCCCAAGAAGCTCTCCGGCGGCCTGCTGCGCCGCCTCAACATCGCCTGCGGCATCACCCACGGCCCCGACCTCATCTTCCTCGATGAGCCCACAGTCGCCGTCGACCCGCAGAGCCGGGGCGCCATTCTCGAGGGCATCAAGCGTCTCAACGAGCGCGGTGCCACCGTCATCTACACGAGCCACTACATGGAGGAGGTGGAGCAGCTGTGCGACCGGATCGTCATTATGGACCGCGGCCGTCAGGTGGCCTCCGGTACCTCCGACGAGCTTAAGGCCATGATCGGCACCGGTGAGCGCATCCGGGTGGAGGTCGTCGACCCCGCCCCGCTGGGCGAGGAGGCCCTGGAGGGCCTGCGCCGCCTGGAGCATGTGCGCACGGCCGCCTACCTGGACGGTGAGGTGCTCATCGAGTGCTCCCCCGGGGCTCACAACCTCACCGATGTCATGAGGGCACTGGATGCCGCGGGGGCGGCCTGCGGCCGGGTGACCTCCGAGCCCCCGACCCTCAACGACGTCTTCCTGGAGATCACCGGACGGGCCCTGCGAGACGAGGCGGCCTGAGATGTTGACCGTCTTCCTGTATCAAGTACTCAGGCTCTTGCGAGACCGGGTCCTGCTCGTGTGGACGCTCGGCTTCCCCGTCGTCCTGTCCCTCATCTTCATGGCGCAGTTCTCCAGCTTGGACAAGGCCTTTGAGGCCACCCCCATGAGCTTCGGCGTCGTCCAGGACGAGGCCTACCGGACCGCTCCGGGGCTGGACGCCGTCGTGGAGCGCATCTCCGCCGACGACGCCGATCATCACCTCATCACGAAGGTCATCCACTCCTCGGTCGCGCAGGCCGAGACCGCCGCGAAGCGGGGAGAGACCAACGGGTATCTCGCCATCGAGGACAGCGATCCTGTGCTGCACGTGACTCAGCAGGGCAACGAGGCCGAGACGACTCGGGTGCTGCGAGTGGTCATGGACTCCTACCTCCAGAGGCGGGCCGAGTATGTGGCCCTGGCCAAGGCGGGGGCGGCTCCTGAGAAGCTGGCCGCGCTGGAGACCGATCAGGCCTTCACCCGCTCGATCTCGGTGACGCCCTCCCCGGTCAAGCCGCAGACCCACTACTATTTCGCGCTGCTGGCCTTCGCCTGCGGCATGGGGACGACCGTGGCCCTGGTGGCAGTGAAGGGAATCATGGCTGTCTCACCGGTGGGCGCCCGGCAGACCCTGGCGGGTCTGCCCCGCTGGAAGGTCCTAACGGCCACGCTCGCGGCCTCCTGGGTGTGCGTGTTCGTCTGCCTGCTCGTCGCTTTCACCTTCATGGCCTCGGTCGTGGGTGTGGACTTCGGGCCCCATGTGCTGCTGTGCCTCGTGGCGATCGGGGTGTGCAGCCTCATGGCGAGCGCGGTGGGCGCCGCCCTGGGGACGCTGGCCCGCCTGGAGATCGGGATGATCTCCGGCTTCACTGCCCTGCTGTCCTTGTTCACCGGCCTGTACGGGCCCGCATCCCAGTCCCTAGCCAGCTCCATCGAGCAGCACGCACCGCTGCTGGCGCAGGCCAATCCCCTGTGGCAGACGGCCCGCTGCTTCTACGGGCTCCTGTACTACGACTCTCTGGCGCCCTTCGCCCGCAGCTGCGCGGTCCTGCTGGGCATGACGTGCCTGTTCCTGACGATCGCCCTGATCCAGGCCAGGAGGATGACCCATGAGCACCTTTAAGACATGTGTGAGGGTTGTGGCCGCTCACCGGCTGTATATCCTCATCTGCCTGGTGGTGCTGAGCCTGTTCGGCCTGCTGACCGGAATGGCCAAGTCCGAGGACAGCTCTGATGAGGTCACTGCCGCCACGGCGAGTGTGGCCGTCATCGACCGCGACGGCTCCACGATCTCCCGCGGAGTCAAGGACTATGTCGAGTCCGTCGGCGAGGCTCGGCCGATTGAGGACTCCAGGCAGGCCCTCCAGGACGCCACCGCGCAGAACCGCATCAGCTACATCCTCATCATTCCCGCCGGTTATGGGCACAGGCTGCAGCAGGCGGCTCGCGAGGGCACCGAGCCGCCCCGCATGGACACGGTCATCGGGTACGAGTCGGCGTCCGGCGCGCTGATGAATGTGCGCACCGACTCCTACGTGGGGCAGGTCAGCGACTACCTGTCGACCACCACGGACGACCCGGCCCGGGCCGTGGCACTTGCCAAGGAGACGATGAACCACTCCGCCCCCGCGAAACGGATCACCCCGGACGCCACGCCTCTGTCCCACAGCTTCGTCACCTACGCCAGGTTCTCCTTCTACCCGCTCATGGCCTTCGCGGTCGTCACGATCTCCACGCTGATGGCGGCGCTGGGGCGCCGGGCGGTGCGCGCACGCCTCGAGGCCACCCCGGTCAGCGGCACTTCCCGCAGCCTCGGGCTGCTGGGCGCGTGCCTCGTGGTGGGGCTCGCCGGGTGGCTGTGGGTCTTCGGGCTGGGAGTGGCGGCCTTCGGCCTGGGCAGCGTGGCGACGTCGGCTCCGTTGCTGGGGGTGGTCGCTGCGGCTGTGGGCAGCTACACGCTCGTGGCGGTCTCGATCGGATTCCTCATGGGGCAGATCGGTCTGGGCCAGCACGCGGCCAACGCGGTCGCCAACATCGGCGGCATGGCCCTGTCCTTCCTGGGTGGGGCGTGGGTGCCCATCGAGTGGCTGCCCGACTCGCTCGCCCGGGCGGCGAGGCTCACGCCCGGCTACTGGGCGGACCGAGCGATCTCCGGGGCGTACGAGGCGACCTCCATGTCCGCCGCCGTCATTGGGCCCCTGCTGGTGGACTGCGGGATCTGCGCTTTGTTCGCCGTCGCGGTCTTCTCCGTCGCCGTGGCCGTGGGGCGCGCCCGGGCCCGGTCGGCGCTGTAGGACACAGGGGCGCGGAGCACCAGGCAGCACGTCATTGGGGCCGGTCACCACCTGGTGACCGGCCCCAAAAGTCTGGCCCTACGGTCGACGCCGCGGTCGTCACTTCACCGCGACGAAGACCTTGTCGGCCAGAAGACCGGGGGTCACCGCAAGAACCCCGTCCTGGGCGTTGGCCGACGGCACCGCTCGCACAACGTTGCCTGAGACGCTGGCCCCGTTGTACAGCGTGGTCAGAGTGTCGATGGCATCCGGGGCGACGGCGATGGAGTCGGCCCCATCGACGGTGACACCATCCGCCGTCACGAAGTCGACCAGCACAAAAGCAGGTGTGTCTCCGCTTGGGTCGTTGCCGATGTAGGTGGCGGTGTAGTTGATGAGAACGTATTCCTTCCCTTCAGCGGGAGGGTCGTTGAACTGGTTGGCCGCGGCGACCTGATCGTCAGCCTTGAAAGTGACCGAGTTGATGACCACTTTCCATTCCTTGCTGGAGATCTCGGTACGGAGCGGGTAGGGGTTCTCCCGAGTCTTTCCCTGTGCGGAGTCCGCAGCACTCGATCCTCCTGAGTTCGACGACGCCCCATCGGGAGCCGGCGCCGCAGAGACCGCGCTCGTAGAGGACATCGCCTCATCGACAGCGTTGCTCACAACCACAAGGAAGACGAAGACGCCGACGACAGTTCCGACAACCGAGACGATCACCGCGGTGATTGCGGGCCAGATCACCTCCCCCTTCCGGAAGAGGCCCACCAATCCGACGATGAAGGAGATTGGCAGCAGAATCCAGCCGACGATGAGCGCGCCAGGGACGCAGGCGAAGATGAACCCGATGATCGCCATCACCAGAGCGACGATGCCCACGGTGTTGCGCCCTTTCTTTACTGGCGCAGGCGCTTGCTGAATGGGCACAGGAACCTGATCTTGAGGCGGGTACTGCTGGGGAGGGACGGACTGAGGAGGGTACGACATTGTGGCTCCTGATATTCGGCGATAGGCCGAAACGGGACAAACGAATGCAGCGACATCCGCTGCACCGCTCATCGTAGCCAGCACACCACCCAGACAGCACACCCAGAAGCGAAGTATTCAGAACTATTACATTCCAAAATGAACACTAACCTTCCGAATGAAACTTAATGCCACCGCAACTACCGACGACATGACACTACTTGCCAGGATGCACATTCACGCGCATCGACCACCGCACCTTAACGACCCAACCAAAGAAATATGGTGACCCGCAAAATGGAGTAGGCATCAACAATCATTCACCCCCCCCCGGAGTCAAACTCCATTAAAACGCAGGACTCGAGAACCACTATCGATCTGCCGGCGATTTTTCAAGACTCCAGCTAACACTCAGAAAAGCGCCCAACATTCCCGTAGCTCACGCAATCGCCACCCCAAGTCCAAACCTCACCGGATCGGGAACGTACTTCCTGCACGAGGACTGACTTTTCCTCCAGACCACTGCGGGGAAATCCTAGCGATCTGGAGGACATGTACGTCCTCGGCGGGAATCGCAGTCCTCGTTGGACAGTCCGGCCCACTGCCTTGCCCAACAGCCAGCCCCGCCCCCCAAGGCCGGCAGACACGCCGGATCACGCTCACCACGAGCACGACAAGGCCCCGCCGGCGCATCGCACCGGCGGGGCCCAGCAGGCGACGGGCTATCGCTCCGACTCGCCCGTCACTCCCACTCGATGGTGCCCGGGGGCTTGCTCGTGCAGTCGAGCACCACCCGGTTGACCTCCGGCACGGAGTTGGTGATCCGGTTGGAGATGCGCGCCAGGACGTCGTAAGGCAGGCGGGTCCAGTCCGCGGTCATGGCGTCCTCGCTGCTGACCGGCCGCAGAACAATGGGGTGGCCGTAGGTGCGCCCGTCGCCCTGCACCCCCACGGAGCGCACGTCGGCCAGCAGCACCACCGGACACTGCCAGATCTCGTCGTCGAGCCCGGCGGCGGTGAGTTCTTCGCGGGCGATGGCGTCGGCGGCCCGCAGCACGCGCAGGTTCTCGGCCGTCACCTCGCCGATGACACGGATACCCAGCCCCGGCCCGGGGAAGGGCTGGCGGGCGACGATCTTCTCCGGCACACCCAGCTCGCGGCCGATGGCGCGCACCTCATCCTTGAACAGCTCGCGCAACGGCTCGATGAGCTCGAAGTCGAGGTCCTCAGGCAGGCCACCCACGTTGTGGTGGCTCTTGATGTTGGCGGCACCCTCTCCCCCACCGGACTCGACGACGTCGGGATACAGGGTCCCCTGGACCAGGAAGCGGATCTCGCCGCCCTCGGCGCCCACGGCCTCGATGACCCGGCGCTGGGCGGCCTCGAAGGAGCGGATGAACTCCCGGCCGATGATCTTGCGCTTGGCCTCCGGCTCGGTGACGCCTGCCAGGGCGCTCAGGAAGCGCTCGGTCTCGTCGACCGTGATGACGCGGATGCCCATCCCCTCGGCGTAGTCGTGCTCGACCTGCTCGCGCTCGCCGGCGCGCAGCAGGCCGTGGTCGACGAAGATGCAGGTGAGCTGGTCGCCGATGGCGCGATGGACGAGGGCGGCGGCCACGGAGGAGTCCACTCCCCCGCTCAGACCGCAGATGACGTGGGCGTCGCCCACCTGCTCGCGGATGCGGGCCACCTGCTCGTCGATGATGTTGCCCGGTGTCCAGGTGGCCGGCAGCCCCGCCTCCTTGTGCAGGAAGTTGACCAGGGCGGCCTGCCCATGCTCGGAGTGGAGGACCTCGGGGTGCCACTGCAGTCCGTAGAGGCGGCGGCCCGGGTTCTCGAAGGCGGCCACCGGCGTCTGTGAGGTGGAGGCGGTGACGGTGAAGCCCTCGGGGGCGGCCTGGACCGCGTCACCATGACTCATCCACACCACCTGGTCGTCCGGGGTGCCGTCGAACAGGCAGGAGCCCTCCTCCACGCGGGCGGGGGTGTGCCCGTACTCGCGGGTGCCGGTGCGTCCGACCGTTCCACCCAGGGCCTGGGCCATGGCCTGGAATCCGTAGCAGATACCCAGGACAGGCACTCCGGCGTCGAAGAGGGCCGGGTCAACGGAGGGGGCGCCGTCGGCGTAGACCGAGGACGGACCACCGGAGAGGATGATGGCCGACGGCTGCTTGTCCAGCATGGCGGCGGCATCCATGGAGTGGGGCACAATCTCGGAGTAGACACCGGCCTCGCGCACGCGGCGGGCGATGAGCTGGGCGTACTGGGCACCGAAGTCCACCACGAGGACGGGGCCGACGGCGCTGGAAGAAGTCTGGCTGGTCGTCACCGGGACAGAATAGCCGGGGCGGCAACCGGCCGCCTTCCGCCCTGCCGTCCGGCGATGACGCCATCTCTCAGCGTTGCCCAGCACCACAGGATGACTAGACCAGTGGTTGACGTCGCACTCCTGCCACACAGGTCACGTCTCCGTATCAAAACCACCGAGATGCCGCCCCCCTCAACGTTCCATTGAGACCAGGATTCCTCTCAATGACGCCACGTTCGGGCACCCCCTCCAAGAACGAGTCAGCCCTCCCTCAGTGATCTCCTGTGATCCACGATCTACCAACGCAACGCACGTCACGATCCTTTGTCTAGACAATTGGGTGGAGCGTTCCTAGAGTTCTACGTGACGGAGAAACCTCCGTCCGGCCCACGGGCTGCACACAGTCGTGCAGGGACGCACGACTCATGGTCAGGCGGACCTGCTCGACACACACCGAGAGGAACACTCACATGACCGCCACCATCACCGAGCGCCCCACCCAGACCGTCGAGACCACCGCCACCGCCACCCAGGCGACCACCGACACGCAGACCGACGCCAACCGCCTCACCTTCGCCGTCGCCATGATCGCCGTCATGTTCGCCGTCATGGTCATGGCCGTTGTCGGCGCCGTCACCGGCATCCCGACCCTCATGTTCGCCTCCTCCGTCCTGGCCGCGATCACCATGGGCGTGGGCATCTACACCGGCGTCAACCTCCTCGAGGCCCGCTGAGCGTAGACAACTCCAACGAGCTCACTGGAGCTCCACCGGATCCGGACCACGCATCACAAGCAACGCAGGCCCCGGACCCAGCCCGACAAGGGCACAGAACAACGAGGCTGCGCGGCCAAGGAAGCCCGCGCAGCCATGGCATCCCGAGGGGCACCGCACAGGCGGCGCCCCTCTTCTCATCTCCGCCCCTCCCAGCAACGCGGACGCAGCAAGCTCTCATGCCGACTCCGCTCACTACTGGTGCTTCCCTCCCCACCAAGCGGACACCACCCTCCCCGAGCAACGCAGGAGCGGCCCCGATGTCCAAAACGGATACAAAGGCGGGATCCAAGTTCACAGCACCAATAAGAAACCGCATGATTCCGCGGTTCCATCAGCGGCCTGATGGAACCGCCGGCTCCTTTGTCTCCGATGTGGACACCGAGCGCCCGCCACCTCGGTTTCTGATCGCACATCGCGCCTCCCACTCAGAGCGGCAGGACCCGAGCAGGAGGCGCGAGGATGAGAGCAGGCGGTCAGCCCCGGCGACCGGGGCTGACCGCCTGGGATCACAGCGACATGTCGACGACGGCGCGTCCCTGAATCTCGCGGTTGCGCAGCGCGGTGTAGCCGGCACCGGCCTCCTCCAGCGGCAGGCGGCGCGAGACGACATCGCGGTAGTTGATGACGCCCTTGTCGGCCAGGTCGACGACAGCCGGCAGGTCCTGGCGGGTGCGCGCCCCGTAGGAGCCGAGGATCGACTGCGAGCGGCGCACGGTGCGGTTGATCTCCACCCCGGCGGTCTGCACGCCGGCCCCCAGGCCGATCGGCACCATGCGACCACCATCGGACAGGACATCCAGGGCGGTGGTCCAGGTGGCGGGGATGCCCAGGGCCTCGAAGGAGACGTCGACGCCCTTGCCGCCAGTGAGCCGGAAGACCTCCTCGCGGGCGTCCTGGGTGACGGAGTTGACCACGGCCGTGGCCCCGTAGTCGAGCATGGGGGCGAGCTTGTCGTCATCAACGTCGATGGCGATGACCTGGCTGGCACCGAAGGCCTGGGCGATCTGGACGATGTTGGTGCCCACGCCGCCGGTGGCGACCACGGCGACGGTCTCCCCGTAGCGCAGGTCGGCACCGCGGCGCACGGCCCCATAGCCGGTCATGGCCGCGCAGCCCAGGATGGCCGCCGGCACCATGTCGATGGTCTCCGGCACGGGGGCCACCGCGGTGGAGGGAACGACCGCGTACTCGGCCAGGCCGCCCATGGAGTACATGGCCACCGGCTCTCCATCGGGGGTCGCCAGGCGGGTGGTGCCGTCGTAGAGGACGCCCTTGAGGCGGTTGAGGTCGAAGAAGGGACCGCACAGCTCGTCACGCCCCGAGGCGCAGGCGTCGCACTGACCGCAGGGCATGAGGAAGCCGCCGGCCACCTTCTGCCCGATCGTCAGGCCAGTGTGCTCGTTGCCAGGGCCGAGCTCCACGATGGTGCCAGAGACCTCGTGGCCGAGCACCGCCGGCAACGGGAAGGCGATGGCGCCGCCGATGACGTGGAGGTCGGAGTGGCACAGCCCGCAGGCGGCCACCTTGATGAGGACCTCGCCGGCCTTGGGTCGGGGCGTACGCAGGGTCTCGATCTGCAGGCCGACCTCGTGGTCCCGCAGGACCGCGGCCTTCATGGTTTCAGGAATGGTCTCGGGGATGGACACGGTCGTCTCTGAGGCCTGGACTGCCTCGTTGCTCGTCATGCTCAGGTGCCTCTCTGTCAGGTGTCGACGACGTCGGGCCGCCGAGTGGCTCCTTGCGGCCACACCTCCACCATACGATATTTGTCCTGACAAATCATAGGTCCGAAGTCGGATGCTCAGGGCACGATCCTCAAAGATGCCCCGCACGCCAATCCACTAGACCTTGAGCTCGCGCGGCAGGCGCAGGAGCACGACGGCGACACTGAGTACCGACAGCGTGAAGGCCGCCCAGAACAGGGCGTGGGTTCCGAGGTAGCTCACGATGAGCAGTGAGGCCAGGAGGACTCCGGCACGCGCCAGGACTCCCCCGGTCGCCGAGGCGCGCCGCTGCGCCTCAACCAGCCAGGGCGGGATCCGCGGGTCGATCGCCCCCTGGCAGGCGGGCAGGACCAGGACGGACTGACTGGCGACCAGGATCGTCAGGGAGATGGTGATCGTCCAGGCGCCGCCCACACCCCCCAGGGTCATGCCGGTCACCAGGAAGGTGGCCCCCAGGACGGCGACGACCGTTCCCAGCACCACCCGCAGGAAGCGCAGCTGCTCGACCCGCGTCACCAGCGCCAGGGCCAGGAGCGCCAGCCCCATCCAGGTCGCGGCGCTCACGGCGATCGCGGCGGATGCGAGGCCGAGCTCGGTGGCGATCAGCGGGGCCAGGACCAGGGCCGCCGCCCCCAGGGGCGCCTCTTGGGCGATGATGAGGACCGCGCCGGTGAGCACGGCGGCACGCACCTCGGGCACTCGCAGCTCAGCGGGAGACATGGCTTGCTGCTCGGCCATCATCTCCGCGTCCAGCCGGGTCCAGTCGATGGCCACGGAGGCCTCCAGGGTCCCGTGCAGGCGGCGCAGCGCCTCGAAGGCCTCGACGTCGCGCCCCTGCCGCACCAGCCAGACCGGGCTCTCGGGCAGGAGCAGGGCGCAGGCCAGGTACGCCAGCGCAGCGAGGGCGACCATCGCCCAGGCGACGAGGAGCCGCGAGGGAGTCCACCAGGCAGCCAGGACCACGACGCCGGCCGCGGCCGGGCCGAGAGCCATGGCCTGCGGCATGAGCCGTTTGTGGCCGCGCAGAGAGAGCTCGTGGCACACCAATGGCGCCACAACGAGCACCCCACCCACGGCAAGGCCCACCAGGCCCGCCCCGATCAGGCCGACGACGCCACCGAGCCCGGCTGCGACCCCGGCACCCAGCACTGCCAGAGCCCCCATGAGCAGGCCCATTCTCCGTCGCCCCAGATACCGGGCGAGGGGGCGGCCGGTGACGGTTCCCAGCACCATCGCCACAGCGACGGCACCGAGCAGGGGCAGAGCGGCGCCGCGCGCGCCGGCGACCTCGATAGCCAGCGCCCCTTCCAAGGCACCGAGGAACAGACCTGCCGCCCATGCGTACAGGCGGAGGCGGAGCGGAGCGGGCGGCGCGCTGCGCGGCGGATGCGGGTTCATGGACCAGTCACCGTGTACGTCATAGGCGGCAGATATGTGATGAGCTCAGTTGGGAGGAGTGCTGTCTGAACAAGGAGAGGCCGGGAGGGGAACTGCGGCAGTTTCTCAGAGCCTGACGGTTGCTTCAATCCGACCGTCTCGGCTCAACTTCACTAGCCACTGCCGCAGTCCCTCACTTGGCCTCAGCTGTACTCCTTCTCGAAACGCACCTCGAGCTCCTCCAAGGAGTGGTACTTCGTCTCAGGCACGAACTTCATGTAGAAGATGAGTGACAGGACGTTCAACAGGCAGAAGATGAGGTAGGTCCCCGCCCCTCCGAGCTTCTCCATCATGACGGGGAAGACCGCGGCGACGATCGCATTGCCGATCCACAGAGTGCCCACAGCCAGGCCCATCGCTGTACCGCGCACCTTGGCGGGGTAGATCTCCGCGATAAGGACCCAGGTGACTGTCCCGGACTGCTTGGCGAACACGAACAGCGAGACAATGAGCAGCACCAGGTAGGGGGCGAAGGCGGGGGCTCCCGTGATGTTGCCGTCGGAGTCCTGGTAGGGCTGGATGAGGAAGTAGAAGACCGCTGCCAGGAGCCCGAGGGAGACCACGATGCTGGCCTCCTGGTAGATGCCCACGTGGCGGCGGGCGAACTTGGTGACCAACCACAGACCGATGGCGGAGCCCACGAAGGAGACGAATCCGGAGACGACGTTGAGGGAGATCGCGTCACTCATGGGCAGGCCGGCCGCGGAAAGCACCTTGGGCGTGTAGTACATGGCTGTGTTGATGCCAGTGACCTGGTCGGCCAGGCCCAGGATGATGCCGATGAAGAGCAGGTGGCGGGTCCATTTGACGCCCATGATCTGCGCCAGCCCCCACTTCTCCTGGTTGGCCTCCTTGCGCTGGATCTCCAGCATCTCGTCGACCTCTTCGGCGATAGAGCCGTCCTTGGACTCGTCGCGCACCCGCTTGAGGGAGCCGATGGCCTCGGCGATGCGCAGGTTGGCGACGTACCAGCGCGAGGACTCCGGCATGAGGCGGATGCCGAACCACAGGGCCACGGCGGGCAGGGTGGCCAGGACGAGCATGTAGCGCCAGGTCATGCCGTTGCCGGACTCGACCACGACGTTGCTGAAGTGCTGCACGCTCTCCCAGGCGACCTTGTCGCCGGCCTTGGCGACGACCTCACCGGACTTATTGACGACGTCGTTGGCCAGGGTGACCTCCGGGCCGCCGTACATGCGGGCCAGGACGGCGTTCATAGAGAAGGCGAGGAACTGGCCGAAGACGATCATCATCTGGTCCACGGCCACCAGGGTGCCGCGAATGCGCTTGGGGGCCGTCTCACCAAGGAAGACGGGAACGATCGCCGAGGCACCACCGACGGCGAAGCCCAGCACGATCCGGAAGAAGTAGAGGACCCAGATGTTGGGCGAGACCGTGCAGCCCAGCGCCCCAATGAAGAAGACGATGGCCAGGAGCATGATGTTGTGCCGGCGCCCGTACTTGTCGGAGAGCTTGCCTCCGACCGAGGCGCCGAGCGCGGCGCCGATGCACAGCAGGCCGCCGATCCAGCCCTCCTCCCAGGAGGTGATCTGCAGGCCGTCGGCGCCGTGCGGCAGGTACATGTAGGGCAGGGCGCCGGAGATGACACCGGTGTCGTACCCGAAGAGCAACGAGCCGAGGGTGGCGACCAGGGCGATGAGTCCGAGCGAGCGCTTCGGCCCTGAGGCGGGGGTCTGGTCGACCAGCTCCCGGATCTTCTCCGGCGTGTAGTGCACCGCAGAACTTGGTGTTGTGGACATGAAAGAACTCCTTGGGTCGTCCGCCATCATTGGCGGAGGCGAAAGAGAGCGCTGCTGGGTGAACCGGATGGCCCGGTCCGCCGGTCACCGCCCCGCAGCGCAGGGGCGGCACCGACATCCACGTCGACATACACATAATGTCATGACAATAGCCTCTGGGGAAGTGCTGACGTCAGGCATTTTCAGACCCTTGAACGACACCCCGGGAATATGCTGTTCTGCCACCGAAAAGTCATCATCCGCGGGGGTGAGGCACAGGTCCACCAGGACGATTATGGCGGGCGACTTCAGTCACCACTCTCCCGATGACACCACCTGAACGCCTGCGAGCACGCAGCAGCCTCAAGACCCCCGGCAGGCGTCCACGCTCCGCCGGCGCCCGGTGACAGGGCTCTGGAAGTAGGGCGCCCCCTTACCCCAACAAGGCGCGGACGCACCATAGGGCCCGCGGACTCATCCTGAAGGATCGGCCCTCAAGGTCTATGGTGCGTCCGCGTTGCTGGGTTGCGGAGCAGCCGGGCCTACTCCTCGCGCTGGAAGGACATGGTCGCGGCGTAGGTCTTCTCCGAGGGCCAGCGGGTGGTCACCGCCTTGGCACGGGTGTAGAACCGCACGCCCTCGGGACCGTGGATGTGGGTGTCGCCCAGGAGCGACTCCTTCCAGCCGCCGAAGGAGTAGTAGGCCACCGGTGTCGGGATCGGCACGTTGATGCCAACCATGCCGGCCTCGACGTCGAGCTCGAAGCGGCGGGCCACGCCGCCGTCGTTGGTGAAGATGGCCGCGCCGTTGCCGAAGGGCGAGGAGTTGACCTGCTTGATGGCCTCCTCGTAGGTGTCGGCGTGGACGATGGCGAGCACCGGCCCGAAGACCTCCTCGGTGTAGAGCGAGGACTCCAGGGGGACGTTGTCGACGATGGTCGGGCCGAGGAAGTGGCCCTTCTCGTGTCCGGGGATGACCAGGGGGCGGCCGTCGAGGACGACCTCGGCGCCCTTGGCCTCGGCGTCGTCGATAAGACCGGTGATGAACTCCTTGGACTTGGCGTCGATGACCGGCCCCATCTCGACGCCCTCGTCCATGCCGTAGCCGACTTTGATCTTCTCGGCGTGGGCCTTGACGCGGCGGGCCAGATCCGGACCGCAGCCGCCCACGGCCACGACGACGGGCAGGGCCATGCAGCGCTCGCCGGCGGCGCCGAAGGCGGCGGCGGAGATGTGCTGGGCGGCGAAGTCCAGGTCGGAGTCGGGCATGACGATGGCGTGGTTGTTCGCCCCGCCCAGGGCCTGGACGCGCTTGCCGTGGGTGACGCCGGTGTTCTGGACGATGTGGGCCACCGGGGTGGAGCCCACGAAGGAGATCGCGTCGATGCCGGGGTGCTCGAGGACCTTGGAGACCATGGTGCGGTTGCCGGAGACGACGTTGAAGACGCCGTCGGGCAGGCCGGCCTCCTTGTAGAGCTCGGCCGTCAGCAGGGCCGCAGACGGCGTGGCCGAGGCTGGCTTGAGGACGAAGGCGTTACCGGTGGCGATGGCGATGGGGTGCATCCACATGGGCACCATGGCGGGGAAGTTGAAGGGGCAGATGCCGGCGACGACGCCGACCGGCTGGCGCAGGGTGTGGATGTCCACGCCGGTGGAGATGTCGAAGGAGTGCTCGCCCTTGAGGGCCAGGTTGATGGCGGTGGCGAAGTCGAGGGTCTCGCGCCCGCGCTGGATCTCGCCGATGGCGTCGGAGTAGTTCTTGCCGTGCTCGGCCACGATCATCTTGGCCATCTCGTCCTGGTGGTCCAGGACCAGCTGGCGCATGCGGAACATGATGGCGGTGCGCTTGGCCAGCGAGACCTTCGCCCACTCCTTCTGGGCACGGCGCGCCACCTCGACGGCGTGGTCGAGGTCGGCGTCGGAGGCCTGGAGCAGCTCGGCCTCGACCTCACCGGTCCCCGGGTTCTCGACGGCGAAGCGCCCGATCGGGTTTCCCTCGTAGTACTTTCCGTCAACCCAGTGCGCAATGGTTCTCATCGTTATCGACTCCTGATTGTCGGTTTCGCGGACCCGCCCCGCCTATGGGGTGGGTAGGGCCGGACTCAGACCAAGGTCTCAGTGGCGGACCGGCCGGGCGCCCAGCGCCTTGCATGTGCCCCCAGCCTAACGTCCCAGACGGCGAATGGCGCCGTTTTGTCAGAACATAATCGGGGCGTTGACCACATCGTGATCTTGGCATCCCCTCCGCAGCGCCGCCGGCACAGCGACCGGCGACGCCCTCACCGGACGGGGGGCACGCGCACGGCGGGGGTCCACGGCACCATCAGCCGTGGACCCCCGCCGTCGCGGCCGGCGCAGAAGCGCGCCGTCATCCGCGTCCTACCTGCGATCCCTTCAGGTAGAGGCCTTACAGGTAGTGACGCTGAGGCTTGCGGTCACGCAAGTACTCCTCGTAGGCGCGCTGTGTGGACTCCAGCTCGGAGACCCCCGAGACCGGCACGTCCCACCAGCTCGAGCCGGGCGGGTTGGGGCCGTAGAGGTCGGTCTCGATGTGGATCATCGTGGGACGGTCCGAGGCCTCGGCCTTGCGGTAGGCATCCTTGAACTCCGCGATGGTGTGGACCTCGAGGACGTCCAGGCCCCAGGAGCGGGCGTTGGCGGCGATGTCGACGCCGTCGATGACCTGCTCGTCGGCCAGGTGGCTGCCCTCGCCGCGCTGGCGGTACTTGGTGCCGAAGCGCTGGGAGCCGCGGGACTCCGAGAGGGCACCGATGGAGCAGAAGCCGTAGTTCTGCAGCAGGACGTAGATGACCTTGATGTTCTCCTGGACCACCGTGGCCAGCTCCATGGGGAGCATCTGGTAGGTGCCGTCGCCCACGATGGAGACCACCTCGGCCTCGGGGCGGGCGAGCTTGACGCCCATGGCGGCGGGCACCTCGTAGCCCATGCAGGAGAAGGCGTACTCCACGTGGTACTGCAGCGGGCTGCGGGCCTGCCACAGGGCCTGGAGGTCACCGGGCATGGAGCCGGCGGCGTTGATGACCACGTCCTCCTCCCCCATGAGCTCGTTGAGGGCGCCGAAGACCTCGGTCTGGGCGGGCAGGGGCCCGTGGTCCAGGTGGTAGCAGCGCTCGGTGGCCTTGAGCCAGGCCTCCTTCTCCGCGGTGATCTCCTCGGAGTAGGCCGCCTCGACGCGGTAGTCCGCGAGCACCTCTGTCAGGGCCGCCAGGGCCTCGCGGGCGTCGGCCACCACCATCTCGGCGCTCTCCTTGGCAGCGTCGAAGGGGGTGACGTTAATGTTCACGAACTTCACGTCGGGGTTCTTGAACTGGGTCTTGGAGGCCGTGGTGAAGTCGGAGTAGCGGGTGCCCACGCCGATGATGAGGTCGGCCTTGTCGGCGATGTGGTTGCCGGAGTCGCAGCCGGTGGAGCCCACGCCGCCCACGGCGCTGGGGTGGTCGAAGTTGATGGCGCCCTTGCCGGCCTGGGTGTCGCCCACCGGGATGCCGGTGGCGGTGGCCAGGGCGCGCAGCTCCTCGCTGGCTCCGGCGTAGATGGTGCCGCCGCCGGCGATGATGAGGGGCCGCTTGGCGGCCTTGATGAGGGCGACGGCGCGCTCCAGGGCAGCGGGCTCGGGCACCGGGCGGCGCACGTGCCACACGCGCTTGCGGAACAGCTCCACGGGCCAGTCGAAGACCTCGGCCTGGACGTCCTGGGGCATGGCGATGGTGACCGCGCCGGTCTCGGCGGGGTCGGTGAGCACGCGCATGGCGTTGAGCAGTGAGGGGATGAGTTGCTCGGGCCGGTTGATGCGGTCGAAGAAGCGCGAGACGGGCCGGAAGGCGTCATTGACGCTGACGTCCAGGCTGGTGGGGTCCTCCAGCTGCTGGAGTACGGGGTCGGGGACGCGGGTGGCGAACTGGTCGGAGGGGAAGAGCAGCACCGGAAGGCGGTTGGTGGTGGCCAGGGCGGCCCCGGTGACCATGTTGAGGGAGCCCGGGCCGATGGAGGCCGTGCACATGTAGGTCTGGAGGCGGTTGGTGGTCTTGGCGAAGGCGGCGGCCGCGTGCACCTGCCCCTGCTCGTTGCGGGGCATGATGTAGGGCATCTCCTGCTCGCCGTCGGCGCGGGCGATCTCGTTCTGCAGGAGGGCCTGGCCGATGCCGGCCACGTTGCCGTGGCCGAAGATGCCGAAGGCCCCGGCGATGAGGCGCTGCTCGACGCCGTCGCGCTCGGAGTACTGGTTGGACAGGAAACGGATGGTGGCCTGGGCGACCGTCAGGCGGATCGTGCCGGCGTAGGCTTCGTTGCTCATCGTGGTTCTTCTCTGCTCTTCTCAGGTGGTGGGGGCGGTCGAAAGGCGGATCGGCTAGTCGTTCATGGGGGTCATGGGCAGGCGCGGGTCGACCTCCTGGCCCTCCCAGGTCTGGCGCACCCAGGTGTGGTGGGGGTCGTCGGTCATGAGCCACACGGAGTCCTCGGCGGGGCCGGCCATGACGTTGAGGTAGTAGAGGTCGTAGCCGGGGGCGGCCACGGAGGGACCGTGGTAGCCGTAGGGCATGACGACGACGTCGCCGCCGCGCACCTCGGTGCACACGTCGATGTCGTGGCCGGGCGAGGGGTAGATGCGCTGGAGCGCGAAGCCCTCGGCGTCACCCTCGCCGGCGCGGACCTGGTAGTAGTAGATCTCCTCCAGGACCCGCTCGACCTCGGTGTGCTCGTCGTGCTTGTGGGGCGGGTAGGAGGACCAGTTGCCTCCGGGGGTCAGGACCTCGCAGGCCAGCAGGTGGGAGGTCTCGACGTCGTTGCCCAGGGCGTAGTTGTTGACCTGGCGCGAGGAGGGGCCGGCCCCGCGCAGGCCGGTGCCGACCTCGGAGCGCGGGCAGTAGCGCAGCGGCTTGTCGGTGGTGGCCTTGGAGCCGGGAAGGGCGATGCGGGCGCCGTCAGCGCTGGTGAGGGTCACCTCGGTGTGGCGGGGGACGTAGACGTAGTCGGTGATGTCGGTGAAGACCGACTCGCGCCCGGCCACCTCGAGGCGCTCGCTGCCGGCCTGGACGGTGCAGCCTCCCGACAGGGGCAGGACGAGGTACTCGTGCTCACCGGCGGGCACGGTCAGGGGCTTCCCAGGGGCGAGCGCCACCACGCGCAGGGAGGACCACTCCCAGCCGGCCCGCCCCGGGGTGAGGTCCAGCTCGTAGCTGTCGTGGGCGAGCTCGCCGGCGCGGATGACGTAGCGGGACTGGTCCGATGTCTCGGACTGGGCGGTGCGGTCGGTGTGGCCCATGGTGGTGCTCCTTCGGCTCCTGGGGGTACTCGTGGGGATTGTCTCGTATGGGGTGGCCCGGCCGGGGCCGATTGACGGGGGTTGCAGCGGTTGCGGCGGTTCCGGTGGCGGGACGTGTCAGGTCCTCACAGCAGGGCGACGGCGGCGTCGACGGCGGCCTCGACGTCGTCATTGCCCGGGTAGAGCAGGGAGCGGCCCACGACCAGTCCCCTGACATTGGGAAGCTCCAGGGCCGCCGCCCAGGAGGCGCGGGTGGCCTCGGGGTCGGTGGAGACCTCGCCGCCCAGGATGAGGCTGGGCAGGGAGGTGGAGGCCATGACGCGCCGCATCGAGACGGGATCGCTGACGCAGGGCAGCTTGAGCCAGGTGTGCGCCGAGCTGCGCCCCAGCGCCTGGGCGATGCAGATCGAGCGGATGACGGCCTCCTCGCTGAGGTCGTTGACGATCCGGCCGCCCTCCCACCGCGAGATGAAGGGCTCGATCATGGCATTCAGGCCGCGCTCGGACAGGGAGTCGATGGCCTTGGCGCTGGCCTCGAGGGTGGCGGCGCTGGCGGGGTCGGCGTAGTTGATGCGGGTGAGCATCTTGCCGCCGTCGAGGTGGGAGGCCTCGATGCCGTCAGCGTCGTAGGCGCCGAAGCGGTCGTCCATCTCGAAGGAGGCCCCCTGGAGGCCGATCCGGTTCATCGAGCCCCACACGAGCTTGCCGTCCAGGGCGCCCAGGAGGGTCAGGTCCTCGATGATCTCGGCCGTTCCCAGGAACCCGTTGACGCCGGGGCGGGACAGGGCCGTCATGCAACGCCGCAGGAGGTCCTCGCGGTCGGCCATCGCCAGGGGTCTCTCGCCGGCCCCCAGGGCCCCGCGGGCCGGGTGGTCGCAGGCGATGACCATGAGGCGCCCGGCCCCGGCGAGGTCGGCGCGGGGGCGCTGGGCCAGGGCCCGGCTGATGCGATCGGGGTCGGTCGCCCGGATCTCGGTGACGGCGTCGGTCAGCGGCCGCGGCCCCGAGGCGGAGGCGGCAGGGGTAGATGATGCGTTCATCGGGGACTCCTCACAGGTCCGTCAGCCCTGGGGCGACCTCGTCGCGGCGGGCGCGCATGAGCTCGAGCAGCTCGGGCTCGGTGGGCATGGCGGTGGAGCACTCCAGTCGCGAGGAGACGATCGCTCCTGCGGTGGAGGCGGCGAAGATGGTCTTCTCCAGCGACCAGCCCGACAGCAGGCCGTGGCAGATGGCCCCACCGAAGGCGTCCCCGGCTCCCAGACCGTTCTTCGTCTCCACCGAGGTCACGGGCATCTCCACCCGCTCGGTGCGAGTCTTGACCAACGTCCCCTCCAGGCCCTGCTTGACGATGGCCAGCTCGACGCCGGCCTCCAGGAGGGCGTCGGCCGCCCGCTCGGGGTCGCGCTCGCCGACGGCGACCTCGCACTCCTCCCGGTTGCCGATGGCGACGGTGACTTTGGGAAGGATCCTGGAGACCTCCCGGTGGGCCGTCTCCTTGTCCTTCCAGAACATGGGGCGGTAGTCGAGGTCGGCGATCGTGAAGCGCCGCCGGTCGCGGGTGCCCAGGGCCGCGTGGTGGGCCGAGCGCGAGGGCTCCTTGCTCAGGCCGGTTACCGAGATCCAGAAGATCGAGGCGTCGCGGATGGCCTCCAGCGGCAGGTCCTCCCAGGTCAGCTCCAGGTCGGGGGCCGAGGGCTCGCGGTAGAAGTAGAGGGGGAAGTCATCCGGCGGGAAGATCTCGCAGAAGGTGACCGGGGTGTTGTAGGCGGCCTTGGTGACGACGTGGCGGTCGTCGACCCCCAGGCGGCTCATCTCGGTGCGCACGAAGCGCCCGAAGGGGTCGTTTCCCACGCCGGTGACGACGGCGGAGCGGTGCCCGTAGCGGGCGGCGGCCACCGCCACGTTGGTGGGGCTCCCGCCCAGGAACTTGCCGAAGCTCTCCACGTCCTCCAGCCCGACGCCGACCTGAAGGGGGTAGATGTCGATGCCGCAGCGCCCGATGGTGAGCACGTCGAGCCGGTCGGCGTCTCCGGCGGCTGCGGGCGAGCTCTCGGGCGCGACCGCCTCGGTCACCTGGGTCGTTGCTGTCGTCACGGTGATCGCGTCTCCACATCCTTGGGGGCTGCAGGCCTGCGGAACGGAGGTCTGCGTCGGGCGTCACTGCGAAGCCTGCCCCACTGGACCGCTCCAGGTCAAGCATTTGTCAGAACATTTAGGACCCATCTTCCCGCACAGCAGCCACAGGATGGCGACAGTGCGTGACATCAGCACACAGCATCCGTATGCTCGAGGCATTATCACGTCTGACACAGGCTCACCTCATGCCCGATTCAACATCCCCTTTCGCCCTCGACATCACGATCGACCGCGAGTCCAAGACGCCGCTGCACACGCAAATTTCCGAGCCGCTGGCCGCACTCATCCTTGACGGCACACTGCCCGCCGGTAGCCGTCTGGAGGACGAGCTCTCGATGGCCAAGCGACTGAAGGTCTCCCGCCCCACGGCGCGCCAGGCCCTTCAGCACCTGGTGGACCGCGGCCTGGTCAAGCGCCGTCGGGGCGTGGGCACGATCGTCTCCCCCATGCACGTCCACCGCCCGATGCAGCTGACGAGCCTGCTGTCAGATCTGTCCGCGGCCGGCCACACGACCTCCACGAGCGTGCTGGACTACGTCGAGCACGAGGCCGACGCCGAGGCCGCCGAGCACCTCGAGGTCGAGGAGGGCACCGCCGTCGTGACCTGCACCCGCATCCGCTGCGCCGACGGCGAGCCGATCGCGGTGCTGTCCAACCTCATGCCGGCAGCCATCGCCCCCACCCGTGAGGAGCTGGAGGCCGGAGGCCTCTACGACCTGCTGCGCGCCCAGGACGTCATCCCCACCACGGCCAAGCAGATCATCGGGGCCCGCAACGCCACCGCCCGCGAGGCCGACCTCCTCCACGAGCGGCGCCGCGCCGCCCTCATGACCGCCACCCGCATCACCTACGACCAGTCGGGCCGCATCATCGAGTACGGGCAGCACATCTATCGGGCCTCGCGCTACACCTTCGAGACCTCGCTGTTCTCCAGCTAGCTGTACTGACCGGAGACGTTGATTAAGCCTGCCGGGTTGTGAGCTTGCATCAGTTGGTGGGCGAGGTCATGGACGCGCTGCACGGCTTCAGGTGGGTCGAGGACTTTGATGTGGTCCCCGAATTGGAGGAGCTGGCGAACCGACTCGATGTCGGGATAGGCCACGGTGATGGTGAGCCACTCGTCGACGGGATTGGATACGTCGACCAGACGGCTCCCCAGGATCCTGGCGGCGAGGTCCAGCCGGTTGGCCCGCAGGTGAGCGTTAATCTCCACGCTCGCGTCGGTGGTGAGCGTGCCGACCAACTGATCCCAGACTTTCTCCAAGGGCTGGCCGGGCCGCAACACGGCCGGTTCGTCCATAGCCTTGTGTGTCACCAGGCGATTGGTGTTGAACATGCGCGGCGTGCCGTCCACGTCACCAACCAGATACCAGGCGGCCTGCTTGCTGACCAGTCCGTAGGGGTCGACCTGGTAGGTGTCGGCAGTGGCGTGTCCGCTGTGGCGGTAGGTGACGACGAGCCGGCGGCCCTGCCGGGCCGCAGCCAGCAAACTCGACAGGTCCCGGGTCGTGGCAGGCGTGAACCATCCGGCAGGGTCGATCAATAGGACATCGGCCAGAGGCGGTTCGCTTGGGCCCCAGCGACGGATGGCTGCCGTGAGCTTGGCGCGTGCGTGTTCACCTACCTCTCCCAGGCCGATCTGTGCGAGCTGGTCGGGGCTGAGGCCGACTGCCGCGAGGAGCTGCAGCTCGGAGGGATCGAGCCGTGACAGGTCCAGACGGGAACGCGCGTCGAGCACGATCGCGCCATGACGGCCGCGTTCTGCATGGACTGGGATACCGGCAGCGGACAGGGCTTCAACGTCGCGCAGGACCGTCCGGGTAGACACCTCAAAGCGGTCAGCGAGCTGCTGGGTGGTCATCCGTCCGTGCACTTGGAGCAGCAGGGCGATCGACAGCAGACGAGAAGCCTTCATGTCCTCATTTTAACAAAAAATATGACAGGAACTGTCGTGTATCGGTGATGTGCTGGGAGACGTTCACACGCCAGCCCAACCCTTGGAGGCCCGCCATGACGGCACCCAACCTGTTCCTGACCTACGTGACCGACGCTCAGCGTTCCACCGCGTTCTACAGCGACCTGTTCGACATCGAGCCCACCTTCACCAGCCCCCGCTATGTCGCTTTCGAGGTCGCGCCCGGCGTCCTGTTCGCGATCTGGACCGGCCACAACAAACACACCACCCCGGAGACGCCGCGCACCAGCGAGCTCGGACTGATGCTGCCCGGCGGGGGCGACGCCATCGACGAGGTCTACCAGCAGTGGGTCGCCAAGGGCATCCGGGTGGTCGAGGAGCCCCACGACGACGTGTTCGGCCGCACCTTCGTGATCGCCGACCCAGACGGCAACCTCATCCGCGTCAGCCCCGTCGACTGACATCCCACCCCATCCCCTACGTGGCGGCGAGCAGCAGCTCGCCGCCACGACTCTTTGTCGAGGAAACCATGTCACACCCCAACGCTGCCCTCACCCCACGCCACCGTCTCAAGGTGGCGCAGCTCGTCGTCGACGAGGGATGGCCGATCAGCGAGGTGGCCGCCCGCTTCCAGGTCTCCTGGCCCACTGTGAAACGCTGGGCCGACCGTTACCGGGCAGGCCAATCAATGCAGGACCGGTCCTCCCGTCCCCATCGCTCGCCGAACCGGACCAGCGGGAAGACTTCCCGGCGCTGCATCGACCTACGGCTGCGCCTCCGGGAGGGGCCGGTGCAGTTGGCCTGTCGACTGGGCATCGCCCCGTCGACCGTCCACCGCATTCTGGTCGCCGCACACTTGAACCGGCTGTCCCATGTCGACCGCGCCACCGGCGAACCGGTCCGTCGATACGAACACGACCACCCCGGATCGATGCTGCACGTGGACGTGAAGAAGCTCGGCAACATCCCCGACGGTGGCGGTTGGCGCTACGTCGGCCGTCAGCAGGGCGAGAAGAACCGCGCCGCCACCCCTGGCAAGCCCAAGAATAGGTACCGGGACCCGTTGATGGGCAATGCCTACGTCCACACCGTCATCGATGACCACTCCCGCGTCGCCTACGCTGAGATCCACGACGACGAAACCGCCCTCACCGCCACCGCTGTCCTGGTCCGAGCCGTCGAGTGGTTCAACCAGCGGGGCGTCACCGTCGAACGAGTGCTCTCCGACAACGGCGGCGCCTACCGCTCACACCTGTGGCGCGACACCTGCGCCGAGCTGGGCATCCGACATAAGCGAACCCGCCCGTATCGGCCGCAAACCAACGGCAAGATCGAGCGATTCCACCGCACCTTGGCCGATGGTTGGGCCTATGCCCGCTGCTACACCTCCGAGGCCGAGCGCCGGGGCGAGCTTGACGGCTGGCTGCACTACTACAACCACCACCGTCCCCACACCGCCTGCGGGAACCAGCCGCCCTTCTCACGGTTGACCAACGTCTCCGGTCAGTACAGCTAGCTCTCACCCCAACACAGGAGTCACCCACACTCCCAGGAATCTTTGTCCTGACATTTTATTGACAGATGCCGTCGAGCACACTTCAATAGGGGCTACCGGACCGCGGCTGCAAGGACGCCTGCGCGGATGAACCCGAAAGAGAGCACAGAACCGATGAGCATCGACTACACCCCCGGACCCCTTCTCGACGCCGCCCGCAACACGCCCACCGCCCTGTGGAACGACTCAGCCGACCCCGACGAGCTGCGCCAGTCCATCTCCTTCGGCGGCGTCGGCGCCACCTGCAACCCCACCATCGCCTACACCTGCATCAACCAGCGCAAGGACGTGTGGCTCCCCCGCATCGCCGAGCTGGCCGAGGAGATGCCCGAGGCCACCGAATCCGAGATCGGCTGGCAGGTCGTGCGCGAGATGAGCATCGAGGCCGCCACGCTGCTCGAGCCCATCTTCGAGGAGCACAAGGGCCGCAACGGTCGCCTGTCGATGCAGACCGACCCGCGCCTGGCCCGCAGCGCCAAGGCCCTTGCCGACCAGGCCGAGGAGTTCTCCAACCTGGCCAAGAACATCATTGTCAAGATCCCCGCCACCTCCGTGGGCGTCAAGGCCATCGAGGACGCCACCTACCGGGGTGTGTCGGTCAACGTCACCGTCTCCTTCTCCGTGCCCCAGGCCGTGGCCACCGGTGAGGCCATCGAGCGCGGCCTCAAGCGCCGCGAGGCCGAGGGCAAGGACGTCTCCACCATGGGTCCAGTCGTCACCCTCATGGGCGGTCGCCTGGACGACTGGCTCAAGATCGTGGCCAAGCGGGACAAGCTCTTCATCGACCCCGGTCACCTGGAGTGGGGCGGCGTGGCCGCCCTCAAGCGCGCCTACCAGGAGTTCCAGGCCCGTGGCCTGCGCGCCCGCGTGCTGTCAGCCGCCTTCCGCAACGTGCTGCAGTGGTCCGAGCTGGTCGGCGGCGACCTGGTCGTCTCCCCGCCCTTCGCCTGGCAGAAGCTCATCAACGACTCCGGCTACAAGGTCGTCGAGCGCATCAACGAGCCCGTGGCCCCCGAGATCATGGAGACGCTCCTGTCGATCCCCGAGTTCGTGCGCGCCTACGAGCCCGACGGCATGACGCCCGAGGAGTTCGACACCTTCGGCGCGACTCGCCGCACCCTGCGCGGCTTCCTCCAGGCCGACGCCGACCTGGACGCCCTGGTGCGCGACGTCATCATGCCCCAGCCCTGATCGACTCCAGTCGGGATCGTCCGGGTCCCGGTGGGGGCCCGGACGACCGCAGCGGCACCCGCCGCACCGGGCGGGTCCACGGCGTGTTCGGTCATGTCCACACGTTCCGCACCCTCGAACCGCCCACCCCACCACTTTCCACAGTTCAGACACCACCCCACACACCCACTCACACGCAGAAGGAGCAAGGATGCTCTCCATCGCCGTCATCGGTGCCGGCCGCATCGGCCACGTCCACGCCAAGACCATCGCCGCCCACCCCCAGGCCGAGCTCGCCCTGGTCTGCGACCCCTTCGAGGACGCGGCCGAGAAGCTCGCCGCCACCTACGGGGCCCGGTCCTGCAAGGACGCCGAGGAGGTCTTCGCCGACCCCGAGATCGACGCCGTCATCGTCGGCTCCCCCACGCCACTGCACATCCGCCACCTGCTGGCCGCCGCCAAGGCGGGCAAGGCGGTGCTGTGCGAGAAGCCGATCGCTCTGGACATGAAGGACGTCGAGGCCGCCCAGGCCGAGCTCGATGCCGTCACGGTCCCCGTCATGTTCGGCTTCAACCGCCGCTTCGATCCCAGCTTCGCCGCCGCCCGCGCCGCGGTCGAGGCCGGCAAGATCGGCGATATCGAGCAGCTGACCATCATCAGCCGCGACCCGGCCGCCCCGCCGGCGGAGTACATCAAGGTCTCCGGCGGCATCTTCCGCGACATGACCATCCACGACTTCGACACCGCCCGCTTCTTCCTGGGTGAGATCGAGGAGGTCTACGCCGCCGGACAGAACCTCGACCCGGCCCTGAAGGACACCGGCGACTTCGACGCCGCCGTCGTCACCCTCAAGGCCGCCTCGGGCGCCGTGGCCACGATCATCAACAACCGCCACTGCTCCTCCGGCTACGACCAGCGACTCGAGGCCTCGGGCCGCGAGGGCGCCCTGTTCGCCGAGAACATCCGTGCCACCACGGTGCGCCTGTCCAACGGCGAGGTCACCGACGCCCAGGAGCCCTACCTCGACTTCTTCCTGGAGCGCTACGCCGACGCCTACCGCATCGAGCTGAGCGCCTTCATCGAGGCCGTCGAGGCCGGCACCACGCCTCCCACCGGCATCGAGGACGCCATCGCCGCCCTGCGCCTGGCCGAGGCCGCCACGGAGTCGGCCCACTCCGGGCAGCCGGTGCGTCTGAGCTGAGCACCGACCCCCTCTGACGCGCGGTGGGCGTCGTCGAGCATTCCGTCTCGACGACGCCCACCCGCGTTCTCAGCGCCTGCAGGGCCGTTACGGCCTCAGCAAGGCCGCGTGCGCGCTCAGTCCTCCTCGTGGAGGCGGTAGGTGAAGGAGTGGGTCTGCCCCACCTTGAGGGCGATGAGGTCCTCCCAGCTGTTGAAGGCGTTGGGAGGGCAGGTCATGGGCTCGATGGCCACGCCGGGCCGGGAGAGCTCGTCGGCGGTGTAGGCCTGCACCCAGGGGACGTCCGAGCTCATGATGACGGCGCGGTTCCCCTGCCCGCCGCGCAGGCTCACCTCCCAGGTACCCTCGGGCAGGGCGGTGTAGGCGTTGTCCGTCTGGGTGGCCCCGACGAGCCGGCCGCCCCGCCAGTCCCAGTCGGTGCCCTCCACGCTGCGCCGGTGCGTGGGGGCCATGTGCTCATCGACGTCGAGGACCTCGGCCGCCGGGATCGTCAGGACGCAGTCGTCCAGGGGTACCGAGCGCGTCAGGTAGGGGTGGCAGGACACGCCGTAGGGAGCGGGGGCGGGCTCACCCTCGACCTCCGGCGCGCCGGGGACCGACGGGGCGGGGCGGGCCGCGCCGACGTTGGTGGCGGTCACGGTCACGCTCAGTCCGCGCTCGGCGTCGAGCTCGAAGCAGGCGCTGGCCTCCAGGCTCCAGGGGTAGCCGTAGGAGGCCAGCAGGCTCAGCTCCAGGACGACCCGGCTGCGGGGGGCGCCGTCGTCGGGGCCGGAGGGGTCGTCGTCGGCGACCTGCCAGTCCATCCAGCCGGCCAGGCCGTGGAGGGCCGAGCCGCTGGCCGGCTCGTTGCAGCCCACGAGGAACTCGGTGCCCGCGTAGTCGTAGCAGGACCCGGCGATGCGGTTGGCCCACGGCAACAGGGTCTTTCCCTGCCAGCCTGCGGGCAGCGTAGCCTCGGCGTCGAAGGGCATGATGAGGTCGCGCCCCTGGCGGCGCAGGTGGACGAGCATGGCACCCGATGAGGCGATACGCGCCTCGTAGTCGCCGGCGACCAGGTCGATGAGTTCTCCGTTAATCATGGTTCCTGTCCCAGTGTTCGGGGCGTGCGCCCCTCGGTTGTGGCTTCCTTGATGAGGTTTACCGTAGCCGCGTGCCGCATCAGGCACAGGCCTCAGCCCGACGCTCGCGCGGCGGGGCCGTCGTGTCGCGGACAACAAGCTCGGGGACCACCCGGTAGAGGCGGCCCCCCAGAGGCCGGTCCTCACCGGCCACCTCCGCTGGGATCTGTCCGTCCTGGTCCGGGTGCATCCGGGCCAGCAGCGCCCGGACCGCCACCTCGGCGATGAGACGGGCGTCCTGGCGCACCGTGGTCAGGGAGAAGGCCGAGGCCGCTGTGACCGGGATGCCGTCGTAGCCGGTGACGGCCAGGTCCTGCGGCACCCGCACCCCTTGACGGCGCAGCTCCATGAGGGCCCCGACGGCGCAGTGGTCGTTGAAGCACAGGAGCGCCTCGGGCAGCTCGTTGGCCTCGATGAGGTGGTGGACCGCCCTGGCGCCGCTGTCCTCATCGCCTCCCCCGGGCACCACCCGCGCGCCTCGCCCCAGTCCGCGGCTCTCCATGGCCTGGCCGAACCTCTGGATGCGTCGCCCCGCGGCGGTCTCCTTCCCGCCGTCCACGTGGGTGATGCAGCGCCTCCCGGTGTCGATCAGGTGATCGACGAGCATCTGGATACCGACGTCGTCACGTGAGTGGACCTCATCGACGTCCTCCATCTCGATACTGGTCCCGATGAGGACCGCCGGAGGACGGTCCCCGATGCCGGCCAGGGCGTCCACGGAGAGGTCGGGGTCGACCAGGATGAGGCCCTCGCAGCGCTGGAGCAGCAGTGAGCGCAGCCCGTCGGCCACATCGCGGTGCGGGGTGGAGGTGGCCAGCACCAGCGCATGCTCCAGGGCGGAGGCCGCCTGGAAGAGCCCGTCCACAATGAGGCCCTGGTAGGCCTGCCCAATGGCGAAGCTGGCACCGATGAGCCCGGTGTGGCTACGGCGCAGGAACTGGGCGCGCGGGTCGGCCTGGTAGCCGAGCTCGGAGGCGATGCGCAGGATCTCGCCACGGGTCTTCTCGGCGACGCCGTCGGTGCCGTTGAGAGCCGCCGAGACGGTGGAGATGGAACGGCCGGCGCGCTCGGCGACGGTCCTGATCGTGACCCGCCCGCCTCGTCCTCGAGGTCCTTCCACGGCAGACGTCTCCCCTTCCACGCCGTTGTGCCTCACGGACCGGCACGATCCGCGGGATCCGGGGTCCATCCTTGGACACCGGTTGAGCACATCCTATCCGAGAACACCGGTGAGCACGAGGCCCTGCTCAGAAAGGTCATCAGACCTCATACTTCCCTCTTGTCAGGACAAAGTTGCTCTGATATCTTCCTGTGACGTCATTAACGACGGGTGTCTCCTGGGGCTTCCGGAGACACCTCCACACACGCAGCAGCCGACAATGTTGTCGGGAAGGACCGTTATGGCCAATAAGTCAATACTGGGCATCGGAGTCATCTCCCTGGGCTGGATGGGACGGCTTCACTCCCGCAGCTACCGCGCCATCGCCGAGCGCTTCCCCGAGCTGGGGGTGACCCCACGGCTGGTCGCCGCCGCGGACCCCGTGGAGGAGGTGCGCCAGGAGGCGGTGGACAATCTGGGCTTCGAGCGCGCCTACGCCGACTACCGCGATCTGCTGGCCGACCCCGAGGTGGAGGCCGTCTCCATCTGCGCCCCCAACTTCCTCCACCACGAGATGGCCCTGGCCGCCGTCGAGGCCGGCAAGCCCTTCTGGATCGAGAAGCCCATGGGGGTCAGTGCCGAGCAGTCCCGGCAGATCGCCCAGGCCGCAGAGAAGGCGGGGCTGATGACCGCCGTCGGCTTCAACTACCGCCACACCCCGGCCATCGAGTACCTGCGCTCCCTGGTGCGCGGCGGCGAGCTGGGCCGGATCACGAACGTGCGCGTGTGGTTCATCGCCGACTACAACTCCTCCCCCATGGGCCCCCTGACCTGGCGGGCCTCGAAGGAGAAGGCCGGGGCCGGCGTCGTGCCCGACCTCATGAGCCACGGGGCGGACCTGGCCCAGTACATCGTGGGTCGCATCGCCTCAGTCACCGCGGTCACCGACACCTTCATCACCGAGCGCCCCATCCCCACCAAGATGGGCATCGGCCACTCGGGCTTCGAGATCGGCGACGAGGTGGGCCCGGTGGAGAACGAGGACTACGTCTCCATGCTCGTGCGCTTCGAGAACGGCACCGTGGGCACCATGGAGTCCTCCCGCGTCAGCGTGGGACCGCGCGCCGAGTACGTCGTCGAGGTCTACGGCACGAAGGGCTCGGCCCGCTGGAACTTCGAGCGCCTCAACGAGCTGGAGATCTGCCCCGTGCTCGACGGCGGGGCCTCCCACGGCTACACCCGCGCCATGGCCGGCCCCCAGTGGGGCCAGTGGCAGCGCTTCCAGCCCGCCATCGGCACCTCCATGGGCTTTGACGACATGAAGGCCATTGAGGCCGCGCAGTTCATCGAATCCATTCTCACCGGCAAGCAGGTGGCCCCCTCGGCCGCCGACGCCTGGTGCGCCGCGGAGGTCGACGAGGCCGTCGTCGCCTCGGCGGCCGACGGCCAGTGGCATGAGGTCCCCCGTGTCGAGGGACGCACCACCTTCGACGCCTGAGCCGCCCCACACTGCACCTTTCTCTTCACTCCACCACCACCCATCACAACAACCCCTGCGGCATCGTCGCCGCAGGACTGAGAGGAGACCCCCTATGTCTCAGGGAGTCACGACGTCCCTGCGTGGACTCACCAGGGAAGAGCTCAACAAGGCGGTGGCCGAGACGCCGCCTTCGGGCAAGCACCGCGGCGTCATCGCCATCGCCGCCGTGGCCACGCTCGGCTCACTGCTCTTCGGCTACGACACCGGTGTCATATCCGGCGCCCTGCCGTACATGTACATGCCCTTCGACGCCAAGGGCCTCCAGCTGACCTCCTTCGAGGAGGGCGCCATCGGCGGCACCCTGCTGGTCGGCGCGGCGCTGGGCGCGCTGCTGGGCGGCCTGATGTCGGACCGCTGGGGCCGGCGCCACAACATCACCTTCCTGGCCTTCCTGTTCTTCGCCGGCGCGATCGGCACCACCATCGCCCCCAACGTCTGGGTCATGTACCCCTTCCGCGTCGTCCTGGGCTTCGCCGTCGGAGCCGCCTCCGCGACGGTCCCCGTCTACCTGGCGGAGACGGCCCCCAAACGCATCCGCGGCTCCATCGTGGCCATCGACCAGCTCATGATCGTCACCGGCCAGCTGCTCGCCTTCTCGATGAACGCCATCATCAACTCCCTCCAGGGCGGCCCGAGGATCACCATCGCCGAGGACCCCAGCGGGCACTTCACCCCGGGCCAGTACGTCTTCGACGAGATCGCCAAGCTCCAGTCCTCCAAGGGCGGCCCGATGAACGCCGAGCAGTACCACGCCTTCCTCGACCAGCTCAGCATCAGCGCCGGTAACGGCGAGGCCTGGCGCTACATGCTGGTCCTGTGCTCCATCCCGGCCGTGGCCCTGTGGATCGGCATCCGCCTCATGCCCGAGTCCTCGCGCTGGTACCTGGCCAAGGAGCGCCTCTACGACGCCATCGGCGCCCTCAAGCGCGTGCGCGTCCCGGAGAAGGACGGCTCCATCGAGGACGAGATCATGGAGATGGTCGAGGCCCGCCGGCACGAGAAGGACGAGGAGACCCAGCGCAAGGGCTTCAGCCACGTCATGGCCACGCCCTGGCTGCGCAAGCTGCTGCTGGTCGGCATCTTCCTGGCCGTGGTCAACCAGACCACCGGCGTCAACACCGTCATGTACTACGCCCCCAAGGTGCTGGAGTACGCCGGCATGTCCACCTCGGCCTCCATCACCGCACAGGTGGCCAACGGCGTCATGTCGGTCATCGGCTCCGCCATCGGCATCTGGCTCATCCTGAAGTTCCGGCGCCGCCAGGTCCTCATCGGCGACGTCATCGGCGTGGGCATCACCCTGCTGGGCATCGCGGCGACCTTCCAGTTCTTCATCGCCCCGCACATGGCCAACCACACCACTCCGCCCACCTGGGCCGCCTACCTCATCCTGGGGCTCATGTCGGTCTTTATGCTCATCGTGCAGTCCTCCAACGGCACGATCGTGTGGACGATGATGGGTGAGATCTTCCCGGCCAACGTCCGCGGCATCATGAACGGCACGGCGATCTTCTGCATGTGGACCGCCAACGCCATCATCACCTGGACCTTCCCACCCATGATGGAGACCCTGGGCGGCGGCATCACCTACACCATCTACGGCGTGCTCAACCTGGTCGTCGCCGTCGTCCTGTTCAAGATCATGCCGGAGACCAAGGACAAGTCCCTGGAGGAGATCGAGGTCGAGATGGAGAAGCTCTACTCCTGACCCCGCCCCCAGCACACGCGCTCCCGGGAGGACCCGAAAAGGGCTTGTCAGGACAAAGTCCTGTTGCTAGGTTCGAGGCACGGGCCCACCGCCCGGCACCGACGCCGGCACCCTCCTCCCGGGAGCGCACTACTGGCGGCCCCGAGCCGACGGCGCAGCAGCCGCCCGCGCCTCACCGCTACCTCATCACCACCCACCCACTCACCACCGCACATCACCACCCGAGCGAGAACACGGAGCAACGATGTCCTTCACCCTCGACCCTGCAACCGCCATCTCCGACCCCCACGGCATCTCCTGGGGCATGCACCCGATCACCTGGCGCAATGACGACATCCCCGAGGTCGGCGCCTTCAACACCCTGGAGGACATGCTCCTGGACCTGGCCGACACCGGCTACGCGGGCACCGAGTGCGCCGGCTTCTTCCCGCCCAAGGAGGAGGTCAAGGCCGCCGCCGAGGCCCGCGGCATCAAGATCGTCGCCCAGTGGTTCTCCTCCTTCATCCTGCGCGACGGCGTCGAGGCCGTCATCCCCGACTTCGAGGCCACCTGCGCCTACCTGGAGTACCTGGGCGCCACCCGCGTCGTCGTCTCCGAGCAGACCGGCTCGGTCCAGGGCATCCGCGACGTCTGCATCTTCACCAACAAGCCGGTGCTCACCGAGGAGCAGTGGCCGGTGCTGGCCGAGGGCCTCAACCGTCTGGGCGACGTCGCCCACGCCCACGGCCTAGAGCTCGTCTACCACCACCACCTGGGCACGGTCATCCAGACCAAGGAGGAGACCATCCGCCTCATGGAGCTGACCGACCCGGCCAAGGTCTCCCTCCTGTTCGACACCGGCCACGCCTACGTGGGTGACGGCGACGTCATGGGTCTGCTGGAGGCCACCATCGACCGCGTCAAGCACGTCCACTTCAAGGACGTGCGTCCCGAGAAGATGGAGGAGTCCAAGGCCGCCGAGCGCTCCTTCCTCGACTCCTTCCTGGCCGGCATGTTCACCGTCCCCGGCGACGGCACGATCGACTTCACCGTCCCCTACAAGTTCCTCGTGGACCACGGCTACTCCGAGTGGATCCTGGTGGAGGCCGAGCAGGACCCGGCCATCGCCAACCCCCTGGAGTACGCTCGCAAGGCACGCGCCTACCTTGAGGGAACCCTCTTCAAGGCCTGAGACGTCGCGAGGTTCGTGCGGACTCCCCCTCCGTGCGGACCCCACCGGCTGACGCCTCACCTCGACGCTCCCGACCAGTGATGGTCGGGAGCGTCGTCGTTCCCGGGCCATTGAGGAGCACGCCGGGGCGAGCCGCCTGCCCCGCTGGGGCCCGACGACGATCACCCTTCACTCACCCTTCGCTCATGCGCACCGGCGGGTTTATTCTGGAAAGGGCACTCTTGACCGCGATGACGCACAGGAGGAAGGGACATGTCCTCAATGCAGGTTTCAGGCACAGTGAGTGGGTTCTTCTCCGATGTCCGCCGCTGGGAGCGCACGGATCACCGCCTCACCTGGAGCGACGCCCTGCTGGTCGCCTACTGCGCCCTCTTCTGGTTCGTCGCGGTCCAGGGAATGATTGACCACCTCCTCCATGACGCCTCACCCGCCTCGAGCGCACTTGTCTGCGGCATCACCGGGATCACGGCCTGGGCGGCCCTGCCCCCGCTGCAGCTCATCACCCCTTGGCCGGCTGCCAGACGGGCGCTGCGAGCCGCGGTCTCGATCCTCTCGATCGGCGCAGGAGCAGCCGCTCTCGGCCTGCTTCACGGGATCGGACTGACGACCCAGCGCACTGCTCTTTGGGACCACCTGCTCAGTGCAACCCTGCCCGCAACGGCACTCATCTTCCTGGGTGTCTCCGGGATCGCCACGCTGCTGCGCACCGCTGCGGCACCCCGTTGACGCAGCCTCGGCAGCACTCACGCAAGCCACCGCCGACGGCGAGGACCCCACCGGCCCTCGCCGTCGATGGCTATGATTAGTCCGGACAAAGTTCAGACCAGACTCCGACTCTTCTCACCGCTGAGAGGTCCCGTGCTCCCCACCTTGACCACCACCGCCTGGATCCTGCTCGTGGTCGTGGCGGCCCTGTGCGGTATCGCCAAGACCGCCCTGCCCGGGGCTGCCACCATCGCCGTGGCCCTGTGCACCGCGGCACTGCCGGCCAAGGAGTCCACCGGCGCCATCCTGCTCATGCTCATGACCGGCGACCTGCTGGCAGTATGGAGCTATCGCGGCGACGCGGACTTCCGTATGCTGCGCAGGCTCGTCCCGGCGGTCCTGGCCGGCGTCGGCGCCGGCGCTCTGTTCCTGCACCTGGCCTCCAACGACTCCACTCGCCGCCTCATCGGCACCATCCTGCTGATCCTGGTCGCCGTCACGCTGTACCAGCGCCGCTCGGCCACCAGGAACAGGTCCGACGACGCACCTGAGGCCGTCCTCCCAACCCCGGCCGGCAGCCGCCTGGCCCGACTGGTCTACGGCAGCCTGGCCGGCTTCACCACGATGGTCGCCAACGCCGGCGGACCGGTGACTTCCATGTACTTCCTGGCCTGCCGCTATCCGGTCAAGGCCTTCCTGGGGACAACAGCCTGGTTCTTCTTCCTGGTCAACCTGGTCAAACTGCCCTTCTCCGTCTCAGCCGGCCTGGTCAACCCCACGACCCTGTCGCTGGCGGCGATCGCCGCACCGGTCGTCATCGCCTCGGCCCTGGCCGGCCGACGCCTCGCCGAGCACATGGATCAGCGGGTCTTCGAGCCGATCATCGTCGTCCTGACCGTCATCTCCGCACTGCCCCTGCTGCGCTAGCCCGGTCCGGCTGCCGGGCCGCGTCCGGCACGCAGCCGCACGACCCCTATTTCTCCGGCCCACAAAACAGGCTCCCACCAGCGGTTATTTCCCTCAAACACGCCCGTCTGACATCACATCGCCAGCCCATGGCGGAGCGTTGACGCGATTTATCCTGACCGTTACCGTATTCATCAGTATGAAGAGTACGGCCAGTATTGATTATGTTGACGTTTCGCCCGGCGAGGTGGCCGGCGACGACGTCGACGCTGTCGCATCCCCGATCACCTCCCCCGTCACGCAGGACGAGGCGGCAGCCCCCTTCCTGGTCAGCGCCGATATCCATGCCGTCATGCTGGGACTGTGGGCCTCGGGCCTCAGGTGCGTCATCGTCTACGCCCTGGCTCCCGTCATCGGCGCCGCGGGCCCCCTGGCCGTCGGCGCCGCCCTGGTCATCCAGGTCGCCGGCACCGCAATCAGCGTCAGTGGCGCCTGTTCCCTGTGGCGGCGGCGCGAGCACGGCTACTTCGTCTACGCCCTCATTGCGGTCCTGACCTGCCTGTGCGCCGTGGCCGCCCTGCTGGCCCCCGCCGGGTCCTAGCCCTCCCCGGTGAAGACTGCCATGGATCCCTCGGTCGCCCCCCTCCCCTCCCCACCCTCCCGCACCCGCCGGGCGATGGCCCACGTGCGCCGCTGGCTGTCGGCGGCGGCCGCCCTCGGGATACTCATCATCACTCTCAGCGGCATGCTCCTGCCCCACCAGGGGGAGATCCTGCGCGCATTGAACCCGACCGTCTCCACCCACGACGCCGGCTCCGGTCAGGACTCCTTGCCTCAGGCGGTCGAGACGATCAAGAACGCCCATCCCGACGAGCCCGTCCTGTCGGCAAGGTGGGACACCGACGTCGTCGAGGTGCGGACCGAGCAGGCCACCTACGCTATCGAACCCTCCACCGGGCACGAGACCAGCAGGGCCACGGCGAACCCGGCCTGGGTCTCCGTCCTGGACAACCTGCACCGTTGCCTGCTGTCCTGCCGGGGGCCCGGCCACGTGAGCTGGATGTCCCAGGAGATCCCCCACACCGGTTGGCGTGACGGTCACCGGGGCCTGACCGTCGGGGGGCTGGTCGTCGCCACCCTGGGAGTGGTCCTCGCGGTCCTGACCGTCAGTGGGCTGCGCACGTGGTGGCCGCTGCAGCGCCATCGACGCACCGGCCTGTCCGCCCGCCGGCGCACCCAGAGCCTCTCCCGGGACACCGACCTGCTCAAGGCGGCCGGACTGGTCCTCCTCCCCCTGCTGTTCCTGTGGGGCTACTACGCCAGCGCGTTCAACATCCGCCCCACCCAACCGGCCGCACCGGCCTCCATGACCGCTCGCCAGCCTTCCGCGGGCTCAACCAGCACGGGCCAGGCCCAGGACATCGGGCCTCATCGCGCCGTCGCCGCCGCGCAGGAGGCCGGCGGCGGACAGGCGGTCGCCCTGTTCCTGCCTCAACCCAGCGACCCGTCGTCGACGTACACGGTCTGGGTCGCTCACGGAGAACGGCTCGCCTCGGGGCAGTCCCCCGACGACGTCGCGGTGAGCATCGCAGTGAACGTCGACCCCGGGACCGGGCGAACTGCGATCCCCTCCACGCCCGGCCACCGGCCGACCACTCGGGCGGACTAGCACCTATGACACCTATGCCGGCACCTGAGTATGTGCCCGTTCCCACATCACAAGACGGGCGGAGATCGGGCCTTTGGTCGCAGACGACCCGCAGGTGGGGGCACAATCGGACCCGTACGGCACCGGAATGAGCCGGCGCCCCTGACTCCAAGACAACGCGAGAAGGACCTAACGTGGCGCGCAGTATCTACATCGCCTCACCCAACGCCGGAACCGGGAAGTCAACGGTGGCCCTCGGGCTGGTCTCCTGTCTGACCAAGGTGGTCGCCAAGGTCGGCGTCTTCCGCCCCTTCGTGGAGAGCCGTGAGGGCGATGCCTTCCTCAGCCTCCTGCTGAACCGTGCCGGCTCCACCACGCCCCCCGAGCAGTGCGTCGGCGCGACCTGGGACGAGTTCCACGCCGACCCCGAGGAGGCCCTGGCACGCATCGTCGACGCCTACCGGGCCATGGCGCGCGAGCACGACGTCGTCATCATCGACGGCTCGGACTTCACCGACGTCGCCGGCAACCCCGAGCTGGCCCTCAACGCCCGGGTGGCCGCCAACATCGGCGTCCCGGTGCTGCTGGTGGTCTCCGGGCAGAATGACGTGGAGGACGTCGTCGCCTCCGTGGAGGTCTCCATGGTCGAGATCGCCGACAACCACGCCCGCACCGTCGCGGTCGTGGCCAACAAGTGCCTGCCTGAGACCCGCCAGGCCGTCGGCGAGGCACTGACCGCCATCGAGGGCATCACCTCCACCACGCTGCCCGAGGTGCCGCTGCTGGCGGCCCCGGTGGTGCGCGAGGTGCTCGACGCCGTCGGGGGCACCCTCATCGCCGGTGACGAGACACTCCTCGACCGCGAGGCCGAGTCCGTCCTCGTGTGCGCCATGGACGTCTCCCACGTCCTGGAGCGCCTGACCGCGGGACAGCTCGCCATCGTCCCGGCCGACCGCTCCGCCATGCTCATCTCCCTCATGGCGGCCCAGGCCTCCTCGAGCTTCCCGATCCTGTCGGGCCTCGTCCTCAACGGCGGCTTCGAGGTGGCTCCCCACGCGCTGCGCCTCCTGGAGGGACTGGACGTCAACATCCCGGTCATCACCTCCCCGCTGGACACCTTCGCCGCCGCCTCCGCGGCCGGCTCCCTGCAGGGCCTGCTCGCCCACGGCTCCGAGCGCAAGATCGACGTCGCCATGACCACCTTCGAGCAGGAGGCCGACGTCGAGGCCCTCCTGTCGGCCCTGGAGGTCGAGCCCTCCGAGGTCGTCACCCCCATCATGTTCCAGGCCGAGCTGGTGGAGCGCTCGCGCACCAACCGCAAGACGATCGTCCTGCCCGAGCCCGACGACGACAGGGTCCTGCGGGCCGCCGACGCCATCCTGCGCCGTGGCATCGCCGACCTGGTGCTGCTGGGTGACGAGACCACGGTGCGGGCCCGCGCCACCGAGCTGGGCCTGGACATCGCCGCCGCCCGGGTCGTCGCCACGGACGACCCCGAGCTCCTGGAGAAGTACGCCGAGGAGTTCGCCCGCCTGCGCGCCAAGAAGGGCGTCACCCTCGAGCAGGCCCGCGAGAAGGTCCAGGACGTGTCCTACTTCGGCACGATGATGGTCCACATGGGAGACGCCGACGGCATGGTCTCGGGCGCCGCTCACACCACCGCCCACACGATCGTCCCCTCCTTCCAGATCATCAAGACCAAGCCGGGGACCTCGATCGTCTCCTCGGTCTTCCTCATGCTCCTGCAGGACCGGGTGCTCGTCTACGGCGACTGCGCCGTCAACCCCGAGCCCAACGCCGCCGAGCTGGCAGACATCGCCATCTCCTCGGCCGCCACGGCCCGCCAGTTCGGCGTCGAGCCGCGCGTGGCGATGCTGTCCTTCTCCACCGGGACCTCCGGCAAGGGCGCGGACGTGGACAAGGTCCGTGAGGCCACCGAGCTGGTGCGGGCCAAGGAGCCCGACCTCGCCGTCGAGGGCCCCATCCAGTACGACGCCGCCATCGACCCGACCGTGGCGGCCAAGAAGGCCCCAGACTCGCTCGTGGCCGGACGGGCCAACGTCTTCATCTTCCCGGACCTGTCCAGTGGCAACATCGGCTACAAGGCGGTCCAGCGCTCCTCGGGCGCCATCGCCATCGGCCCGGTCCTCCAGGGCCTCAACAAGCCGGTCAACGACCTCTCGCGCGGCGCCCTGGTGGAGGACATCATCAACACCGTCGCCATCACCGCCGTCCAGGCCCAGGGCTGAGTCCTTCAGCGGTGTGGGACCGGGACCCGGCCCCACACCGCTGAGGCTCCCCCGGGAACCTCGTCAGTCATCCAGTCATCCCCGCGTTCATCCCCGACCGTTCTTGAAAGGCATCCCGTGACTCAGCGCACCGTCCTCGTTATCAACTCCGGCTCCTCCTCCATCAAGTACCAGCTGGTCGACCCCGACTCGGGCGCCTCGCTCGCCTCGGGCCTGGTGGAGCGCATCGGTGAGGAGACCGGCGCCATCACCCACAAGCACGGCGAGGAACGCACCGAGATCACCGAGCCGGTCCCCGACCACGGCTTCGGCCTGTCCGAGGTGCTGCGCCTGTTCGAGGAGCAGGGCCCCTCGCTGGCCGACGCCCACATCGTGGCCGTGGGCCACCGGGTCGTCCAGGGCGGGCGCTACTTCTCCGGCCCGGCCCTCATCGACGACGACGTCGTGGCCCGGATCGAGCAGCTCGTGCCGCTGGGCCCGCTGCACAACCCCGCCCACCTCAAGGGCATCGAGGTGGGGCGCCGCCTCCTGTCCGACGTGCCGCACGTGGCCGTCTTCGACACCGCCTTCTTCCAGGACCTGCCCGAGGAGGCCGCCCGCTACGCCCTGGACCGCGAGGTCGCCGACACCTACTCCATCCGCCGCTACGGGGCTCACGGCACCAGCCACCAGTTCGTCTCCGGGGCGGTCTCCGAGCTCCTGGGGCGCGACGACCTCAAGCAGGTCGTCCTGCACCTGGGCAACGGGGCCTCGGCCTCGGCGGTCGTGGCCGGGCACGCCGTGGACACCTCCATGGGCCTGACCCCGCTGGAGGGCCTGGTCATGGGCGGGCGCACCGGCGACATCGACCCGGCCGCCGTCTTCCACCTGGCACGCGTGGCCGGCATGTCCATCGACGAGATCGACCACCTGTTCAACCGCGGCTCGGGCATGAAGGGCCTGGCCGGGGACAACGACATGCGCGAGGTGTGGAAGCGCATCGGCGCCGGTGAGCAGGAGGCCCGCGAGGCCATGGACATCTACCTGCACCGGCTCGTGAAGTACGTGGGCGCCTACACCGCCGTCATGGGCGGCCTGGATGCCCTGACCTTCACCGCCGGTATCGGCGAGAACGACGCGAACCTGCGTCGCGAGCTCGGCGAGCGCCTGGGCTTCATGGGTGTCAAGATCGACCAGGGGGTCAACGAGACCCGCTCCGACGAGCCGCGCGTCATCTCCACCCCGGACTCGAAGGTCACCGTGCTCGTGGTGCCCACCAACGAGGAGCTCGCCATCGCACGCCAGGCGCTCACCCTCATCTGAGCCGCTCCCGGAAGTGCGCACAGGAATCTGACGCCCAGCACTGCCGGGCCCGGACGATCACGCGGTGCCGCAGCCGCCCCTGTTAGGGATGCTGCGGCACCGTCGTCGTCCCCCAGGGGGGACAAACCGGCCGACGGCGGTGCGCGCGCGAGGCCCTGAGGGCTTCCATGGAGTCATGAGAAACGCACCTGTCACCAGCACACCAAGGCCCCCCGCCCCTCCAACAACGCCCCTGCACCAGACCGCAGCCATGAACGGGGGCGCGCCGGCCCCCGCACCGGCTCGGCAACCGGCAACGCCCTTCATTCCGGCCCCGGCCGCCCCCGGCGCCGTGCCCGCCCCAGCAGCACCCGGCGCCGTGCCCGCCCCAGCAGTGCCCGGCGCCGTGCCCGCCCCGGCCGTCCCCTCTCCCTCCGAGGGGCTCGTCGTGGTCACGGAGGGACTGACCCGCACCTACAACGGTGTCAACGCCGTCGACGGCTTGAACCTGTCCGTGCCCGCCGGCGGCATCTACGGCTTCCTGGGCCCCAACGGCGCCGGCAAGTCCACCACGATGAAGCTCCTGCTGGGACTGACCCGCCCGACGTCGGGCAGCATGAGCGTCCTGGGACGCCCGGTCAGCCAGCGCCACCCCCTGCCGCCGGGAACCATCGGCTCCCTCATCGAGGGCCCCTCCTACTACCCGAGCCTGACCGGCAAGGAGAACCTGGCCATGGTGGCCTCCTACCTGGGGCTGGCCTCCAACCGAGTCCAGCACGCCCTGGCCACCGTCAACCTCGTCGGGCAGGAGAACAAGCAGGTCAAGCACTACTCCATGGGCATGAAGCAGCGCCTGGGACTGGCCATGGCGCTGCTGTCGAACCCGGCCCTCATGCTCCTGGACGAGCCGACCAACGGGCTCGACCCCGCCGGGGTGGCCGAGATCCGCCAGCTCATCGTCACCCTGGCCCGCCAGGAGGGCGTGACGATCATCGTCTCCTCCCACATCCTGTCCGAGATCGAGCAGATGGCCGACACCGTCGGCATCATCTGCGCCGGACGCCTGCGCTATCAGGGCACCCTGGCCGGGCTGCGCGACGAGGGGGTCATCGAGCTGCTCGTCTCCTCGCCCACGGCCGTCGCCGCGCTCCTGACCTCCCTCGGGGTGGCCCACGAGGTGCGGGACGGCGCCGTGCGCACCCCCATGATGCCCGACGACGTCGTCGGCGAACTCATCACCCGCATCGTCTCCTCCGGGACGACCGTCTACCGGGTCCAGACCGTGCGCAAGACCCTCGAGCAGGCCTTCCTGGAGCTGACCGAGCCGGTCCTGGCCACCCAGCCGCCCCTCGCCTCTCAGGAGATGAACCGATGAGCACCCCAGTGAGTACAGCGGGCCCGGCAGCCACCATGGCCGCGCAGCCAACACCACCGACACAGCACCTGACACAGCCCCCGACGCGACCGGCGGCGCCGCGCGCACTCCCCCTCTCCCCGCTGAGCAGGGCGTGGACCACCCTGGCCCTCGAGCTGGGCAAGCTGCGCCGCAAGCGCTACTGGCTCATCGCCGCCAGCGCCACCGCCGTGTGCCTGGTATGGAGCGGCATGCTCATCACCCATCGGGCGAGCGGCCCGGTTGGCGCACGCCACGCCACGCTTGCCCTGGACGAGTTCATCCAGATCATCGCCTTCCTCATGCCCCTCATCACCGCGATCCTGGCCTCGCGCATCGTCACCGTGGACACCGAGGAGCGCATGGGCCAGCTGATGACGGCGCTGGGGCAGAGCCCCCTGACCCGCTACCGAGGCAAGCTGGTGGTCGTGATCCTCACGGTCCTGTGCATAGAGATGACCCTCTTCACACTTGTCACCGTGCTGGCCGGCCCGATCGGACTGACCGTCACCGGCTCCTACTGGTCCACACTGCCTCCCGCCCTCGCGGTGGCGGCGTGCTCAACGCTGGCCATCTCCGCGGTCCAGCTGACGCTGTCCACCTGCTTCGACAAGCAGGGCGTCAGCCTGGGGGTGGCGGCCATCGGCGGTCTCATCGCCGAGAGCCTGCCCTACGCCTACCTCGGGAAGTTCTCATGGCTGCTGCCCTGGGGGATCGTTCCCGCAGCCACCCCCATTGACACCGTCGCCTCCCGCACGTCCATGCGGGAAATCGGCGACATGACGCTCGTGTCCCAGCCGTGGACCCTGGCGGCGCTCGCCGCGCTGGTCGCGGTCGGGTGGACCGTCGCCGCCCACCTCGTTATCGTCCACCAGGAGAATCACCGATGAGCACCACCGCCCCCGCACGCCCCGCTGCAGGCCGGCCCCTCCGGCCCGCTCAGCACCCGTCAGCGCCCCCCGGCCCCTCCGGCCCGTCCACGACGCCGCAGCCGGCCGGCCTGAGCCGGTCTGCTCCGCCCGCTCCCCGGTCCCGCCCGTCGGTGCGAGCCGCCTGGTACTGGGAGAACCGCAAGGCCCCCAACCGGTGGTACTGGGTCGCCGTCACCATCCTGTGCTCCCTGGGTTCTCTGTCCGGCTACCTGCAGTACCGCAGCTACCGCAGCCAGTTCGAGGCCCAGGGCGTCACCTGGGAGATCACGTGGTCCCAGTCCACGCTCCTGCTCTCGATGGTGTTCATGCCGCTGGCGCTGGGTGCCTTCGCCGCACAGATCGCCAGCAGTGAGCACCAGGGAAGGAACTGGCAGCGGATGAGCGCCACCGGCCTGGAGACCACCATGGTCGCGGGCAAGCTGCTGCACGGGCTCCAGGTCGCGGTCCTCACCACCGCGGTCCTGGTCCTGACCATCGCGGTGGCGGGCCTCGCCCTGGGCTTCAACCTGGTGGGCCTGGTCGCCTACCTGCCGCGCTTCGCCGTCGTCGCGCTGGGAATGTGGGTCATCCTCACCTTCGTCACCTGGCTGGGCGCAGTCATGACGTCCTTCGCCACCACGATGTCCACGGTCCTGCTGAGCATCATTGCGGGGCTGGCGATGCTTCTCGTGGCTCGACCCCTGAGCGTCCTCAACCCCGCAGCCTTACTGACCCGAGCCACGTCGGCCCTGAGCCCGGGCTACGTGACCTCACTGGGCGCCGCGGCATTCGAAGGAGTCATCTGCCTGGTGTGGGTGGTCCTGCTGGTCCTGGCTCTGCGCCGAGCAGTGAGGCGCCAGTCATGAGCCACGTTCCCACAGTGCCCGAGGCGGCACACGTCTCACGGGTCCCGCGGACCCTCCTGGACCGGGTGGCTCAGTGGTGGCGCACCAGCACCCTGACCCTGTGGGCGGTGGCCGGGGCCGCGTGCCTCTTCCAGCTGATGGTGCTGAACGTGGCCTCGTACACCTACCCGCACCTGCCCCTGCGGGGTTGGGTCATCGTCTCCCTGCTGCTCGCCGGATCGCTGCTGGCCCGACGCTGCTGGCCCCTCGCCGTCGTCACCGCCACGAGCCTGGCCTCGGCCGCCGCCGACCTGTGGGGGCCGCGCGGCGGACTCAACCTGCTGTCCATGCTGGCCCTCTACGCCCTGCTCGTGATCGCCCCCACCCGTGACCGACTCATCGGCTTCAGCATCTGCGCGCTGTGCACCCTCGTCCCCACGGCGCTGGCCAAGTGGCCGCAGGTGAGCGCGTTGACCCCTGATTTCCTCGCCCTGGTCCTCGTGCTCGCGGTGGCCTCGATCTCCCGCTCACGCCGGGAGGCCCTGGAGCACGGGGACGCCCAGTTGGCGGCGCAGTCCGCCGAGCAGCGGCTGGTAGCCCAGCGCGACGCCGCCCGCCACCAGGCCCGGGTGGCGGCCGAGCTCCACGACTCCGTGGGCCACGCCCTGACCGCGATCATCGCCCTGTCCGAGGGGATGCAGGGGGCCGGCGGCAGCCCGCAGACAGATGAGGCCATTGACATGATGAACGCCCTGGCCCGCGAGGGTCTGGCCGACACCCGGCGCGCCGTCGCCTCGCTCCAGACGGCACCGGGCCCCTCCCCCGACGACGCCGCTGAGACCACCGATCCCCTCACCGGCCGGGTCTTGGAGGGCCCGCAGTCCCCCTCGGGCGCAGCCGGCTGGGACCGGCTCAACAACCTGCTGACCACAGTGAGGGCCACCGGTATCAGTGCAGCTCTCACCGAGACCGGCAAGCGCCCCCTCGACGCCGTGGACAGTCAGGCCCTCGGGGAGGTCGTCTATGTCGTCATCCGGGAGGCCCTGACCAATGTCATGCGCCACGCAGAGGGCGCCACGCGCGTCGTCGTCTCCCTGGACCATGACCAGGCCTCCACGCGGATCACCGTGTCCGACGACGGTCGCGCCGCGCAGCCAGGCCACGCAGACGGCTTCCCGGGCTCGTCTCAGGCACCGGCGGCGGCCGGCCACGGGCTGGCGAACCTGGCCGCCGCGGTCGGTGAGCACGGCGGCACGCTGTCGGCCGGCCCCACAGCCGATGAGGGCGCATCCGGCTGGGTGCTGCGCGCCCTCGTCCCCTTCCCGGAAGGTGCATCACGGTGAGTCCATCCGCCCCCTCCGGGTCAGGCACCGAGAGCTCGTCGAGCGACCTCAGGCCGATCACGGTGATGATCGTCGATGACCAGCGAGCCACCCGCATGGGCCTGTCCCTCATCATCAACCGGGCCGACGACCTGCAGGTCACGGCCGAGGCCGTCCACGGTCAGGACGCCCTCGACCAGCTCGCCGCCCTGCTTGAGGAGCGCCGGCCGCTTCCCGACGTCGTCCTCATGGACGTGCGCATGCCGGTGCTCAACGGGATCGATGCCACGGCCCGCATCTGCCAGCTCTACCCCTCAATCCGGGTCCTGGTGCTGACCACCTACGACCAGGACGAGTTCGCCTTCGGGGCGCTGTCGGCCGGCGCCTCAGGGTTCCTGCTCAAAGACACCCGCACGGCCGACCTCCACCAGGCGCTGCGGGCGGTCAGCTCCGGGGACGCGATCCTCACTCCGCGCATCACCCGCGAGCTGCTCAACCGGCACATGCTCAGCCCCGTGGCCTCACCCCGTCAGCGCGCGGCACGCCAGCGCCTCGACGATCTCAGCCCCCGCGAGCGCGAGGTGGCGGACCTGGTGGCCCAGGGGCTGACGAACGCGGAGATCGCTCAGCGCCTCGTCCTGGCCCCGGACTCGGTCAAGAAGAACGTCACCCGGATCCTGACCAAGCTGGACCTGCGCGACCGGGTCCAGCTCGTCATCCTCATGCGTGACGCCCAGTCCTGAGCCTCCGCCCCGTCCCCTCAGGCCGCGGTGGCCAGGGCCGGGGCCGGGACCGGCTGCTGCGCCGGGACGCGATAGACGAGGCGGGACTGGGCCAGGTAGTTGACGATGAAGAGCGTGGAGTCCACCAGCACCTTGGCCAGCCACAGGGGCGCGCCGGCGCCGGTAAGGACTGAGATGCCGGCGTAGGAGGTTGCCGCGACTCCGCCCTGGACCGCCGCGTAGCCACCGGCCGAGGGCCAGAAGGTCTCCGGGCCGGCCCCGAACAGGCGCCGGTTGAGCAGGAAGCCCAGGGTGCAGGAGACGATCCGGGCTCCGACGACGGCGTAGAGGACCGAGTCGGTCAGCGAGTTGAGGATGAGGACCAGCGCGTAGTCGACGCTCCAGCCGGTGAAGGACACGGCGGCGAAGAGGACGACCGTGGGGATGCGGCGGCGCAGGCCGGCCAGGCGGTTCAGGATCGTCGGGCGGGAAGCGGGGAGGGCGGGGCTCGTCGTCGTCATGGCAGTAAGCCTCGCGGGAGGCCTTATGCCACGTGTTTGACGGACCTGTGCTGTTTCTGTGAGAAGCGGTCACCGGGCCCTGCGGACGCTGCACCCCGTTCCTCCGCCCTCAGAACAGGGCGTCGGTCTGCGGCGCAGCGGGGGCGCTCGACGGCGTGGCACCAGGTGCCTGCTGCGCCTCCCGGTTCCCCGGGGCCCGGCCGCCCCGGGTCCAGCCCGGCCCTGCGGGCACCGGGCGGCCCTGCTGGAAGGCGGTGGCGGCGCCGCGGGCCCGGGAGTCGGCGGCCTCGTTCATGGGGTGGCCGACGTGCCCGCGCACCCACTCGAAGCGTACGGTGCGGCCCGCGAGCGCGGCGTCGAGGTCCTTGACGAGGTCGGCGTTGAGGACGGGCTTGCCGTCGGCCTTGCGCCAGCCGCGCTTCTTCCAGCCGTGGCGCCACTTGGTCAGGGAGTTGATGACGTACTGGGAGTCGCACTGGATGAGAAGCTCCTCGCCGGCGAGCCCGGCGGCCTCGGTGGCCCGCAGGAGCTCCAGGACGGCGGTGAGCTCGCCGCGGTTGTTGGTCGAGCTCTCCCAGCCTCCAGCGGCCCAGCAGTCATCGTCCACGTACCAGGCCCAGCCGGCCGGTCCCGGGTTGCCCAGGGAGGAGCCGTCGGCAGCAGCAGTCAGCGTCATGGAGGGCACTCTACCCACCGCGGGCCCACCAGCCGGTCACCCGTCCTCGTCCGCCGTGCTCACGTCCCGGTGCGCCTGGCTGGACACGCACCCCACTCAGCGAACTCGCACGATCTTCCCTGGCGTGCAGCCAGCCGCAAAAGCCCTGCTCAGGACGGACTGTGTTAGCCTGCCGGGCGGGCATGAACGACCCTGCCCATGTGAACACTCATCCCTTGAGAGGTACACCGATGTCCTCCACGCTGAACGCTTTATCAACCTCGTCAGCGTCACCCGGCACACTCATCGCCGCACGCTGGTACGACTACATCCCCATCGCGATCTACTTCGCCTTCGTCATCGGCGTCGGGCTCATCGCCCGCGCCAAGGCGGCCACGGCCGATGGCTTCCTCACCTCGGGCCGCTCCCTGCCGGCCTGGGTGACGGGTATCGCCTTCGTCTCGGCGAACCTCGGCGCCGTCGAGATCATGGGAATGTCGGCCAACGGCGCCGAGTACGGTATGCCGACCTTCCACTACTTCTGGATCGGCGCGGTCCCGGCCATGATCTTCCTGGGTCTGGTCATGATGCCCTTCTACTACGGCTCCAAGGTGCGCTCGGTGCCCGAGTTCATGCTCAAGCGCTACGGCACCGCCGCACACCTGGTCAACGCGCTCAGCTTCGCCCTGGCCCAGCTGCTCATCGCCGGCATCAACCTGTACCTGCTGGGCAAGATCATGAACTGGCTGCTGGGATGGCCCCTGTGGGTGGGGCTCATCGTGGCGGCCGTCATCGTCTTCTCCTACATCACCATGGGTGGGCTCTCCGCGGCGATCTACAACGAAGTCCTCCAGTTCTTCGTCATCGTGGCGGCCCTGCTGCCCCTGACCCTCATCGGCCTGCACCGTGTGGGCGGCTGGCACGGCCTGACCAGCAAGATCACTGCCGCTGCCACGGCCGCCCACCCCGACGACGCCGGCGAGGCAGCCAAGGTCGCGGCTCAGCAGCTGCACTCCTGGCCCGGCAACTCGATCTCCGGCTTCGACTCCAACATCATGTCCGTCATCGGCCTGGTCTTCGGTCTGGGCTTCGTGCTGTCCTTCGGCTACTGGACGACGAACTTCGTCGAGGTGCAGCGGGCCATGGCCTCGGACTCGATCTCCTCGGCCCAGTCGACCCCGATCATCGGCACCTTCGTCAAGATGTTCGTGCCCTTCCTCGTCATCGTCCCGGGCATGGTCGCCGGCGTCATGGTCTCGGAGATCCAACAGCTCAAGGCAGATTCCAAAGCTGGATACCAGTTCAACGACGCGGTCCTCTACCTCATGCGCGACCTGCTGCCCAACGGTCTGCTGGGGCTGGCGATCACGGGTCTACTGGCCTCCTTCATGGCGGGCATGGCGGCGAACATCTCCGCCTTCAACACCGTGTGGGGCGTGGACATCTACCAGCACTACATCAAGAAGAACGCCGACGACGCCCACTACCTCATGGTCGGCAAGCTCTCGACCCTGACGGCCTCCGTGGTCGCGATCCTCACCGCGATCATCGCGTCGAGCTACTCCAACCTCATGGACTACCTCCAGACGCTGTTCTCGATGTTCAACGCTCCCCTGTTCGCGACCTTCATCATCGGGATGTTCTGGAAGCGGGCCACCCCGCACGCCGGTTGGATCGGCCTCATCAGCGGAACCCTGGGCGCCCTGGGGGTCAACATCCTCATCTGGACCAAGCACCTGGTCATGCCGGGACAGGGCGGCGCCTTCCTGGCGGCGGGCGTGGCCTTCACGGTCGACGTCGTCATCACGGTGCTGGTCTCCATGGCCACGAAGCCGAAGCCCGACTCCGAGCTCAAGGGCTTCGTCTACGCCCTGACCCCCAAGAGCGAACGTACCGACCCGCACCTGCACGAACTGCCCTGGTACCGCCGTCCGATCCCGCTGGGGATCATCGCCGGGGTCCTGGTCATCGCCCTCAACAGCATCTTCCACTAGTTCCGTCCGGAGACACGAAGGAGAACACTCATGAACAATCGTTCACTCACGGACATCCGGGCGGTCATCACCGGGGCTCTGGGGCTCATCGGCCTCTACCTGGTGGTGTGCTCGGTCCTGTTCAACAGCGCCGAGGAGATGGACAAGACCGGCGGCATCAACGCCAACCTGTGGTCGGGCCTGGGCCTGTTGGCCATCGCCGCGGGCATGGGCCTGTGGTGGTGGATCAAGCCGAACCCCTCCGGGGGCGAGCAGGACTGAGACTGGCGGGGCCGCACTGGGCCCGCACCGGTGAAGGCCTCCCGCCCATCACCTCCCATTCGATCGACGGCGTCGCCGCAGCCCCGCGCTGCGGCGGCGCCGTCGGCGTGGCCGCGCACGGGCTTCAGACCTGAGTTGCACAGGTTGGGGTGGTTTGTGTTTCAGAGTGGGGTTTTTCGTTGGGATTGTGGGGGTGTGGTGGTCGTTTCGGGGCACTAAGGCGGCGGTAGGATCTGGTGGGTGAGTCCGTACCTGCGTCAGGTCAAGACAGCCTCGGGGGCCACGGCCGTGCAGGTCGTGGCCAAGGACCATGGTGTGCGCCGGATCGTGGAGCACCTGGGGTCGGCCCATGACGAGGCTGAGCTGGCTGCGCTGATGCGTCTGGGGCGCCAGCGGCTCCTGGCCGGCCAGCAGGTCCTGGACCTGGGGTCGGCCCATGACGAGGCTGACGAGGTGGGTGGTCAGGCACCCGGTGACGGTGGTGCGGTGCGAAGGCCGCAGATCATCTCGCGCAGGTCGGGCTGGCCGATCGAGGCCATCCGTTCGGCCTACAGGCGTCTGGGGCTGGGTGAGGCGGTCGGTGGTGACCGGGCCTTTGAGCAGATGGTCGCCGCTCGTCTGATCGAGCCGACCTCCAAGGCCGACACTCCCCGGGTCCTGTCCGAGATCGGCTGGCCGGCCCCGGCTCACCGCAACACCTTGTACGCGTC
>NZ_KV789126.1:0-30283 GCF_001807465.1 Actinomyces sp. HMSC08A09
CGCTTGACACACCACATAGGGGCACCCCCCCCGGAGGGCGACCTTACGTTTCCTGCCTGACCTCCTCGGGCCCCCGCACGGAGGCCTGAAGGACATGGTTCGACGCCGACTCCGCCCCACCCCCCACCCCGAGTCGCCTACTCCACGACGGCCGGGATCTACTGGCCGGGGGTTGTGCGTACTGCACGAAGGCCCCACCTACCTGGAGTACACCCAACCCTCCTCCAGTAGCACCCAGCCTTCGTGCATTGCGTCCAGACGATGCCGGGAGCCATCCGAACGACTGCGAGCAGCCCGGTCAGTCCCCTACCGGCGAGGCAAGCAACGGCAATCAGGACCGACCCACTCGCCCCACCGGTGCCTTGAGATGTCATGACATCCGAAACTCCCAGAAGTCATGAGACAACACAGATCGGTGCGCCCCTTGCCCACCCCCCTCGCACCTCGTAAACCCGTGTAGACTGACCCCACAACACCCCCAGGCCTCTCGCTCGTCAGAGCACGCCCAAATCGGGGGTTTTTACATGCCAACCCCCTGCAATGAGAGGACAAACCGGCTCTTCGCGTTTGGGGGTGTGGTAGGTGAAGCCTATTGAAGTGTATAGGTGGGGCGGGCGCGTCGTTACGCCGGGTAGGGGTCGAGGTCCCTCGATGATGGGAGCTGCTACACACGCCACCTGAGAGACCTCGACGTGCCTGAGACTACCTTCACCGGCCCTGATCTTATGTCACCGTCATCATCGACCTGACCCCCGTACGCGACCGCAGTGGTCCGGCCCGGCTTGTGGACGTGGTCCCAGGCCGGTCCAAGAAGCCCCTACAAGACCTGGCTCTCCCAGCGCGACCAGGAATGGCGTGGGCGGGTCGAGGTGGTAGCCACGGGGCGGTTTCACCGGGTCCCAAGAGCGCCGCCGGCGAGGAGCTCCCACAGGCCCGGACGGCGATGGACCCCTTTCACCTCGTGTCCCTGGCTGCCAGCAAGCTCGACCAGTGCCGCCGGCGCATCCAACGAGCGATCACAGGCCGGCGGGGCCGAGCGGGTGACCGGCTCTACCGGGCCCGGCGCACCCTGCACACCGGGGCCGGCCTACTCACCGACGCCCAGACCGAGCGTCTCGAGACCCTCTTCGCTGATGATCGCCACGCCGCGGTCCAGGCCTCCTGGGGCGTCTACCAGCACCTCATCCAGGCCTACCGCACCGAGGAGGCGGGCCTGGGAAAGTACCTGACGCAACAGCTCATCGACTCCCTGAAGCAGGCCATCCCAGAAGGGCTTGAGGAGATCCACACCCTGGCCAGAACCCCGATCAGCCGCAGCCAGGACGTCCTGGCCTACTTCGCCCACCCCGCACCTCCAACGACCCCACGCCAGGCCATCAACGGACGCCTGGAGCACCTACGCGGCATCGCCCTGGGATTTGCGCAACCTGGCCAGCTACACCATCCGCAGCCTCATCCACACCAGACGCCTCAAAGACCACCCGGCAGCAACCACCTAAACCAGCCGACAAGCCCCACCTACCACACCCTCAAACACGAAGAGCCATCAATCTGTCATGATTCAGGTCTGAGGCTGCACTCTCTTTTAGGCGAATATCAACGCATCCCACTGAATGCCCTGGGAATGAAAGCCGACTGGGACGCCGATGAGTTCTGGCAAGAGGCCTTCAAGGCCGGCTCCTGACACAGCCAGCGACCTTCGCGCTCGTCCCGCAAACGGTTGATCGTCAATCCTGCAGCCGCTCGCGCAGGGCGGCGCCCTTGGCGTGGGCGACCTCGCTGAGGTCTGCCTGGAAGGCCCGCATGGCGGCGCCCAGGCGGGCGGCCTCCGGCCCCTGGCCGGAGGCGAGGATACGCACCGCAAGCAACCCGGCATTGCGGGCCCCGCCGATGGAGACGGTGGCCACCGGAACCCCGGCGGGCATCTGCACGATAGACAGCAGGGAGTCCATGCCGTCGAGGTACTTCAGCGGCACCGGCACCCCGATCACCGGCAGCTCGGTGACGGCCGCCAGCATTCCGGGAAGGTGGGCCGCTCCCCCGGCGCCGGCGATGATGACGCGCAGCCCCCGCTCAGCAGCGGCGCGCCCGTAGTCGATCATTTCGGTGGGCATGCGGTGGGCGGAGACGACGTCGGCCTCATAGGCCACCTTGAACTCGTCGAGGACCTCGGCGGCGGCTCCCATGACCGGCCAGTCCGAGTCCGACCCCATGACGATGCCGACCACCGGCCGCCCCGCGTCCTGCGTGCCCGTCGTCGTTGCGCTGAGCTCACTCATGAAATGTCCTCCCTGTCGTGTCCTGCGTGCTGTGGTCTGGATGCGTCCGGCTCAGGCGTCCCCGCGCAGGATGGCGACGGCCCCGCGCGCCTGCTCGACGACGTCGGCGACCTCCTGGTCCGGACCGACCGTCATGGTGACGTGCCCGAGCTTGCGGCCCGCTCGCCACTGCTTGCCGTAGAGGTGAACGCGGGCCTCAGGATGAGCGGCCATGGCCCGGGCCAGGGCGTCGGGTCCCGGCTCGCGCCGGCCGCCGATGAGGTTGACCATGACGGTGGTGGGCGCCGTGGCCTCCGTAGCGCCCAGCGGCAGGTCGAGAACCGCCCGCAGGTGCTGGGCGAACTGGCTGGTGACGGCCCCGTCCTGGGTCCAGTGACCGGAGTTGTGGGGGCGCATCGCCAGCTCGTTGACGTACAGGCGCGTGGGCTCCCCGAAGGTCTCCACGGCGAAGAGCTCGACGGCGAGCACCCCGGTCACCCCGGCGCGCTCGGCGACCGTGCGGCCGATGAGCTCGGCCTCCTCGACGGCGGTCGAGTCGAGACCTGGTGCCGGCGCCAGGACCTCAGCGCACATGCCGTCCTCCTGGACCGTCTGGGCCACCGGCCACACCGCCACCTGCCCGCTGGGGGTGCGGGCCAGCAGGACCGCGAGCTCACGGGTGAAGGGAATCGCCTGCTCCACCAGGAGACTGGTCACCGCCGCACCTCCGAGGCTGCCTCCCCCGCCGGCCCCGCGGCCGTCGCCCTGGCCCGCTCGGGCGCGCGCCACCGAGGCGACCCACTCGGCCGCCTCGCCCTGGCGCAGGGACTCGGCGCTGCGCACCAGCAGCACCCCGTGGCCGTCATAGCCTCCACGCGGCGTCTTGAGGACCACTGGCCAGCCGTGCTCGGCGGCGAAGGCCTCAATGGCGTCGACCATCTGCTCGGCGCTCTCCTGCTGCGGCCCGCCGATCTCCGCCCAGGCGGGCTGCGGGAGCCCGGCCCCGCTCATCATCCTCCGCATGGCGAGCTTGTCGCGGGCCAGGGTCAGGGCCTGCGGGGTGGGCTGGACACTGACCCCCTCGGCCTGGAGCCTCTCCAGGAGGGCCGAGTCCTGGTGCTCGTGCTCGAAGGTGAGGACCGAGGCCGGCCCACCTGCGGGCCCGTCACTACCGTCCCCGGTGACGACGGCGCGTACGGCAGCCTCGTCGTCGGCGGCTCCGACGGGGGCGTCCGGGGTCACCTGTCCGGTGGACCCGTCCGCGGCCTCCACCAGCGCCCTGAGGTGAATCCCCAGAGCACTGGCCTCCTCCTGCATCATGCGGGCCAGCTGCCCGCCTCCGATCACGGCGACGATGGGTGCGCTCACGCCCCAAGGCTACCCGCATGTCGCTCATCCTCACCGCGCACGGGTCCAGACCGTAGGGTGGGGGCCGTGACCCCACCCGTCTCAGAGTCCTCCGTGTCCTCCAGCGCCCGGCATGCCCCGCCCTCGTCTTCGACGCACGGCGCCGCCTCGGGGCCGCACCACTGGCTCCAGGTCCTGGCGGTCTGGGCCGCGGCGAGCGCCGTGTCCCTCCTCATCCTGCGGCTGGGCGCCCAGGACACGCCCGCCACCCCGTGGGCCGGGGCCGCACCGTCCTGGGAGGAGCACCTGCGCTTCTGGGACTCGGGCTGGTACAACCGGATCGTCGAGGAGGGCTACCCGGAGCGGCTACCCGTGGGCGGCGACGGACGGGTGGCCCAGAACACCTGGGCGTTCATGCCGCTGCTGAGCGCCGCGGCCTCCCTACTGGGCTGGACCGGCTGGTCCTTCTACGTGCGCGCCGCCCTCGTATCGGTCCTGGCCTCGGCGGCGGCAGCGGTCGTCATGGACCGCTGGCTCTCACCGGTGGCGGGCAGGCGGGCCTCCCTGTGGGCGGTGGCCCTGGTCTGGTCCTCGCCGTGCGCCGCGGTCCTCCAGGTCCCCTACGCCGAGTCCCTGGGGCTGGTGCTGGTGGGTCTGACGCTGTGGCTGGCGAGCCGCGGGCGGTCACTGACGGCGATTCCCCTGGCGCTGGCGGCCTGCTTCGCCCGCCCCATCGGTGTCCCGCTGGGGGCGGCGCTGGGGCTGTGGTGGGCCTGGGAGGTGGCCTGCGCCCGCGGCTGGGTCCCGCCCACCTGGTTCGCGCGTCTGGTGCCCGGCCACGTCCCGCAGGCGCCAGGCGCACGCCTGCGACTGTTGGTGCTGGCCCTGCTCACCTGCTCGGCGGCCCTGAGCTGGCCGGTCATCGCCTGGCTGGTCACGGGCCGACAGGACGCCTACACCGCCACCGAGACCTCCTGGCGTGGGGCGGACCTGGCGCCCGTCGTGCAGTGGGCGATCCGCCTGGGCGACTGGGTGGGCCCGCACCTGGGTCCGGCCCTGCTGGCCGTTGTGCTGGTCGCGGTGGGCCTGCTGCTGAGCGCCCCGAGCCTGCGGGCCCTGGGGCCCGCGGTCTGGTTCTGGTGCCTGGGTTACCTGCTCTACCTCCTGGTCTTCTTCGATCCGACGACGTCGGTGCTGCGTCTCCTGCTACCCCTGGCCCCGGCAGGCTGGGCGCTGGCCGCGGCGGCCGGTACCACCCGCCGGCGGCTGGCCCTGCTGGCGGCGGGCATCGCCGGCCAGCTGCTGTGGGTCTCGTGGGTGTGGGACCTGGGCAGCGTCAGTGTTCACTGGGTGCCGTGAGCGGCCCCGGCTTGCGTGACCTGACTGTGATCGACATAGGATGCCCGCCATGACGCGCTCCTCCGGCAACTCCTTGACCCAGAGGCTCATCGCCCTCGTCAAGGAGTTCATGCAGTTCGGCATGGTGGGCGCCGCGGCCTACGTGATCGACGTCGGCCTGTTCAACCTGCTCCAGCACGGCCCCACCGGTGTCCTCTCCGGTCACCCCAACTCCGCCCAGCTGCTGGCCTCCTCGACCGCGACCGTCTTCTCGTGGATCGCGAACCGCTACTGGACCTACCGGGGTCGCACCCGGAAGAACGTCGCCCGCGAGGCCACACTGTTCGTCCTGGCCAACCTGGGCGGCATCGCCATCACACAGTTCTGCCTGCTGTTCACCCACCACGTCCTGGGGCTGACCTCCCCGCTGGCGGACAACGTCGCCGCCTACGTCGTCGGTTTCGGCCTGGGGACAGCATTCCGCTTCGTCTTCTACCACTACATCGTCTTCACCGGGCACAAGGACCACTCCCCCGACGACGACACCGACAGCACCGACACCCAGGGGCAGGCAGGCGGCGAGGCCGCGTCTTCGGCCGTTCCCGTCTCAGCTCGCCCCTGAGGCCCAACAAGACCGGCCCGGTTGGCAGCGGCCTGAGGGGTGCCCGATGCCACAACCCCGAGGGGATCACTCTCACGGCATGGCCGCCGGGGCAGCGTTTAGCCTTGCACGGTGACTGCCCTGAACGCCTTCGCACCGGCGCTGAACCTGCCCACAGCCCTCCCCTTAGTCCACGCGCCGATGCTCGGCCCCGAGTGGCTCGACGCCGCCAACCTCATCACGACCATCGTCAAGTGGTTCGGCCCCTGGGCCATCCTCGGCGTCATGCTCGTCATCTTCGCCGAGACCGGCCTGCTCATCGGCTTCTTCCTGCCGGGCGACTCCTTGCTCTTCACGCTGGGGATGTTCGTGGGCACCGGCGCCATCGGCGTACACATCTGGGTGGCGGCCCCCCTCGTATGGCTCGCCGCCGTCGCCGGCAACCAGACCGGCTACCTCATCGGCCGCAAGGCGGGGCCGGCGATCTTCAACAAGCCCGACTCCCGTCTGTTCAAGCAGGAGTACGTGGAGCGCACCTCGGACTTCTTCGAGCGCCACGGCGGCAAGGCCGTCACCCTGGCCCAGTTCGTGCCGATCGTGCGCACCTTCACGCCCGTCATCGCCGGCGTCGGCAAGATGCGCTACCGCCACTTCATCACCTTCAACATCCTGGGCGCCACCTTCTGGGCCTTCGGCATCACCTGGCTGGGCTACTTCCTGGGATCCTTCGAGTGGATCCGGGAGAACATCGACACGATGATCCTTGTCATCGTCTTCATCTCGGTGGCGCCGATGCTCGCCTCCGCCATCTCAAAGGTCATCAAGTCCCGCCGCCAGAAGTCCTGACGCCCGCCTCTCAGCCCTCACCTCTCCGTCGCGCGAGGGTTCAGCGGCGACTCAGAACCGACGACGCCGGCCCACCGAGACCAGCGCGCCCTGCGGCAGGACGTTGTTGGGGTCCAGGGACTTGGGGACGGCGTTGAGCAGGATGGAGAAGACGGCCGGGCTGCGCTGCGACAGCTCGATGCGGCCGCCGTCGGCCTCGACGAGGTCCTTGGCCAGGGCCAGCCCGACGCCGGTGGAGCCGTAGCCGGAGACGTGCCGCTCGAAGACGTGCGGTGCGATGTCCTCAGCCACGCCCTCGCCCTCGTCGGCGATGTCGATGAAGACCGCGTGACCGCCGTTGGCCCCGCGCACACTCACCGAGGTCGTCCCGGCCCCGTAGCGCAGGGAGTTCTCGATGACGGTGGCCAGCACTTGGGCCAGGGACCCGGGCGTGGCCAGGACCGGGTGGCTGATCTCGTCGGAGAAGGTGATGGTGCGCCCTGCCTGCTCGAAGGCCGGCTCCCACTCCTCGCGCTGCTGAGCGAAGATGTCCTTGAGGTGAAGCGCCTCCGTGGTCCCGCCCCCGGAGCGGCGCGAGACCTTGAGCAGGTCCTCGACGACTCCGGTGAGCCTCTCGACCTGCTCCAGGCAGGCGTGGGCCTCGGCACGCACCTCCTCCTCGCCGGCGAGCAGCTCGATCTCCTCCAGGCGCAGCGACAGGCTGGTCAGCGGTGTGCGCAGCTGGTGGGAGGCATCGGAGGCGAACTGCCGCTCAGCGGCGATGCGTCCGGCCACGCGCTCGGCCGAACGCACCAGCTCGGCCTGGACCAGGTCGATCTCCTCGATCCCCGAGGAGCGCAGCCTCGGGCGGACCTGGCCGCTGCCGAGCTGCTCGGCCTCGGCGGCCAGGTAGATGAGCGGGGCCGAGATGCGCCTGGACACCCGGGAGGCCACCACGGAGGCCGCCGTGAGCGCGGTACCGGTGAGCACCAGAACCGTGAGGATGACCGTGCCGATGATGACAACCCGGTCGCCGCTTCCGGCGGAGCGCAACGCGCTGGCGATCCAGGCGCCCCCCAGCGGCAGTCCCAACAGGAGGACGGCCACCGACACCGCCGACATCGTCATCGTCATGGCGTAACGACGCATGGCAAGCCCTCCTTCAGCCCCGATCAGTTCATCGAGGCGCCTTGGGAACCCAGCACTCCTCTCGGGAAGCCCTCCCGGTCAGCGACTCAGCCGGCGGTCAGGAGGTAACCGTCCTCCTGAGCCAGCAGAAGCGCAGGCCGCTCCTCATCGTCACCGAGCTTGCGACGCAGCCAGGTCACGTGCATCTGGAGGGTCTGGGGACTCCCGGTGGGGTCCTCACCCCAGACCTCCTTGAGGATGTCCTCACCGGAGGCGACCTTGCCGCCGGCACGCACCAGGACCCGGAGCAGCTCGAACTCCCGGGTCGTCAGCTGCAGCTCGCGCGAGCCGACGAAGGCCCGGTGAGCGGCGACGTCGACCCGGATCTCCCCGACGCTCAGCTCGTCCTCAGTGGCCTCCCCCGAGGCGCGGCGGACCTGTGCCCGCACGCGAGCCAGCAGCTCGGCCAGGCGGAAGGGCTTGGTGACGTAGTCATCAGCCCCGGCGTCCAGACCGACGACGAGGTCGGAGTCCTCACTGCGGGCGGTGAGCATGAGGATCGGGATCGTCAGACCCTGGGCCCGCACCTGACGGGCCACGTCCAGGCCGTCGATGTCCGGCAGTCCCAGGTCCAGGACGATGATATCGGCGGCCGAGACCTCCTCGAGGGCGCCTTTACCGGTGCCGTGGGTCAGGACCTCATAGCCCTCGCGTCCGAAGGCGCGGGCGAGGGGCTCGGAGATGGCAGGATCGTCTTCGACGAGCAGAACAGTTGTCACATCCGCGATGTTAGGTGACGACGCACCCCTCCGCCATCGTCCCAGAGGTGGAGAAGATATCAAGACGTGACCACCTCCGAGGCATTGGCTCCCCGAACCTCTGACAGCCAGACCACGTTTCGGCGAGGATACCGCGGAAAACCCCAGGATCGAGCAGCCCCTTCACGAGCCGAAGGGACAGAAAATCACGAGATGGTAACGGAACGAGGGGTTCGACTCAGGGGCGGGTCGGCGAGGTCCGCTCCAGCGACCAGGGCACGATCTGCCCCAGCCCCTTGGCCACGACCTCATGGCACTGCCCCACCCGGTACCGCCCCGCTTCGGGCGAGCGGAGAATGGCCATGGCGGTGGACTCGTCCAGGCGGATGCCGCCGGGCTCGGCCGCGTCCACGAGCCGGGAGGCCAGGTTGACGGTGGGACCGAAGACGTCCCCGGAGCGGGAGATGACCCGCCCCTCGACGAGGCTGGCCCGCACCCGGATCGCATCCGGCCCCTTCTGGAGCTCTTCGACTAAGGCGGTGACGACGTCGGCGGCGATCAGCAGGTCGTCGGAGATGTACATGACGGCATCCCCGATCGTCTTGACCACCCGCGCGCCCCGCGAGGTGATGACGTCCCGGGCCGTGTTCTCGAAGTCCTCGAGCATGTGGGTCAGGGCGGCCTTGCTCATGCCCTGAGCGCGCTGGGTGAAGGAGACGATATCGACGAAGCCCAGGGAGCGGATAAGCGGGTAGAGATCGGGGCCGGTGTCCTCCCTGCCCCGGGTCGACACCTCCGCATCGGTGCGCCCCAGGATGGAGGCCATGTGACGGCGCCACACGTAGGTCAGCTGGCGCGACAGGAGCTCCACGAGGCCGTCGATGCGATCGAGGGCCACCAGCCGTGCGGCGGTGTCATCCAGCCCGAGACGCTCACTGAGGTCCGTGACGAAAGTCTCCAGCTCCCACAGGACCAGGCGGTCCATGGTGTAGGACTGGGCCCTGAGGAGCTCGAGCACGCTGGCCGAGGCCAGGGAGGAGTCGCTGGTCTCATCCAGCAGCGCCACGGTGTCTTGAAGTGCGGCAACATCCTGGTCAGTGAAGCGGACCTCATCAGGTTGGACATCGGCGAAGCCCATGGCGCGCCAGAACTTCTGCGCCACCTCCATGCTGGTTCCAGCTCGCTGAGCCAGCTCGGTCAGGGTGAGGCTGGGGGGCGCCCCCAGCAGCAGGCTCTCGTGTCCCACCAGGGTGGTTCTCTCCGCGGGGTCCACCTCAGCAGCGGCCTCACCCTCGACACGATGCGCGCCCTGGTGAGCCATCTGCTGGGAGACACCCCCGCGGGAGTCCGGTGCGAGCTCCTCGCTCGCTTGGCTGTCCAATGTCACCCTGCCACAGTAGCGCAGATCACACGCTTATGCCCATTGGGCGACAGACCGCATTCACCAGCAACGAGTTCATGATTCTCACGACCCTCTCAGCCCTCCATTCGCACGAGGGTCACATCGCCGGCGCGAACCTCTGTGTCACCGGCCTGGGTGCGCAGCACGAGAGCGGGGGTGACGTCGACAGCCAGCCCACCGAGCTCACCGTCAGGAGCCTGGACACTGACCTGCTTCCCCAGGGTGGTCAGCGCCTCGCGCAGCCGGCGCCCGAGCGCGCCGCCTGATGCGTCGACATTCCCGCCGACCTCCTCCCACTGTCCGACAAGCCGGGCCAGGTGGTGGCCGATCGCCGTCAGAACGATCTCCACGGCGTCTTCCGGATCGGGTCCGCTCCCCGTACCGACCGCGCCCAGCGTGCGCAGGGAGCCGGCCCAGGGCACCGGCAGCTCCTCAGCCGCCTGCCCGATGTTGACGCCGACTCCGAGGATGACCATGGGCGCCTCATCACGGTCGGCTGGAACCATGTCTGGAGCGAGGACGCGGGCGGCACCCCCTGCGGCGGCTTCCGGCATGACGAGCTCACTGAGGACGCCGGCGATCTTGCGTGTGCCGGCCCAGCCGGGCACTGCGGGCACGGCCGCCGGGTCATCGGGCAGGGCGACGACGTCGTTGGGCCATTTGGTCCCCACGCGCCAGGGCAGGTCCTCGACGAGGGGGGTCAGAGCGTCCCGGACGGCCAGGCCGCCCAGCAGCGGCAGCCAGCCCAGGCACTGGGCGGGGACGAGGGGCCTGAGCACCACGGAGACCAGGAGGGCCCCTCCGTCGTCGGGGGTGACCCAGGCGCGCCCGGACCTCCCTCTGCCGGCGGTCTGAGCGAGTGCTCGCAGTGCCGACAGGTGCGGCCAGGATGCCCGCTCAGGTCCCGTGAGGGCTGCGCGCAGGTCGTCCTGGGTGGATCCGGTGACGGGAACGGTGTCGAGACGCGAGAAGGGGCTTCCGCCTGAGATCATGATCCGAGACTACCGGCCCGTATAGTCTGGCGACGTGATTCTCCTGGCTTCGAAGTCATCCGGCCGACTGGCCACCCTGCGAGCCGCAGGGGTCGAGCCGTTGGTGCGGGTCTCCGACGTCGACGAGGAGGCCGTGCTCGACGAGCTGATCCGACGGCGCCGCGAGGCCGGGCTAGCGGCCCCGACCGCCGCCGAGCAGGTCCAGGCCCTGGCTCGGGCCAAGGCCCTCGACGTCATGGCGTCCACCGACCCGCAGGAGGCCGAGGTGGTCGTGGGCTGCGACTCCATGCTGGAGATCTCCGGCCAGGTCGTCGGAAAGCCCATCGACGCCGCCGATGCCCGTGAGCGCTGGCGGATGATGAGCGGGAGCACCGGCACCCTGCACACGGGGCACTTCCTGGTGCGCACCGCCGACGGCGCCATCGCCGAGGGGGTCAGCTCGGCCACCATCCGCTTCGGCTCCCCGTCCCCGGCTGAGATCGAGGCCTACATCGCCACCGGGGAACCGCTGTGGTGCGCCGGAGCCTTCACCATTGACGGCCTGGGCGGTGCCTTCATCGAGGGGATTGACGGCGACCCTCACGGAGTCGTCGGCATCTCCCTGCCGTTGCTGCGCCGCCTTCTGGCGGACCTGGACGTGGTCTGGACAGACTTGTGGGCGCCGCCACCGATGACGAAACCGGCTGACGACGCCCACTGATCGCGCAGGAGTCTCAGGAGGCCGAGGCCGCCGAGAGCCCACAGGAGGAGTCCGGGGCCTGGGCGATGACCCTCATGAGCTCAGCCAAGGCGACCTGCTGCTCACGGCTGAGACGGTCGACGACATGGCGGCGTACGCCGTCGAGGTGTACCGGAGCCGCCTCTCGCAGGAAGCTGAGACCCCGCGGCGTCAGCGTGCAGTTGACGCCGCGACGGTCGGAGTCACAGGAACTGCGCTCGACGTACCCCACGTTCTCCAGGCGTCGGACCGTGTGGGTCAGCCGTGAGCGGGAGTGCGAGACGTGCTCGGCGAGAGTGGACATGCGCAGAGTCTGCTCAGGAGCCTCGGACAGGCGCACCAGGATCTCGTACTCGTGCATGGAGATGCCGCACCCGGCCTCGAGCTCACGATTGAGACGGGCGGTGACGGAGGTGGAGGCCGCCAGGAAGGAGCGCCAGGCATCCATCTCGATCTCATCGAGCCGACGGAAGCCCTTCTGCTCCAAGGAGTCGCTCTGGCCGCAGCCGCCGGCCGGCTCCAGACCGTCCTCGGGAGATCCCGCAGCCCCGGCCAGTTCTTGGCCGTAGGTGGCCTCAACGGCTTCCTGATCGCTCTGAGTCCACGTCATCTCGACATCCTCGACGCAGGCCGTCGGTTCCGCCATCGTCCGCTCTGCGGTAATCACCTTTATCGACTCCTCTCAGCACCGACCTGTGGCAGGTCGCGAACCCTCGAGCACGAACTTGTTGATCGACTTTGGCTTTCATACAAGCGCGGCTCCACTTCTTTTTTATCACACTCGGTCGGAGACTCAGTACTCCACCACAGTGACCCACAACATCAGGCAACCTTGGAAACACAGGCAACCCCTCCACTTTTCGTTGATACTGAGCGGATCTCGGAGATCCACTTCTGTGCAGGAAAACAATTCAGGCACTGACTTCATGTCACCTGACATGCATCAGTTTGACATCACAAAGACCCACCTTTGTTACGCTATCATCCCCATCTACCGATGATTGGCTGGGGGTCTATAATTTATTTTCACGTCTTCGCGTCACTTCCTTCAAGGCGGTAATGAATCTCCGTCAGAATTCCCTCCAGTAAGCGATCACTATTCCTTCATGTACCGATAGGGAGACTGCCTGGATTCCGCACCATCTCCGGGTGGCGTTGACGGGATGGATGGAATCACTGGCGGCGCAGGACGGGACGCCGGCCCTGAGTGATGTCTCCGCTGACAGGATCGACGGCGAGCATCGCCCACGACTCCTCCGCGCCGCACTCGGAGGCCGGAACATCAGCAGAACCAATGAATACGAGGCCGACCTGCCGTGAAGGCGAAGGCTGGACCAGGGCGAGACTGATCGCTCCGAGGAGCAAGCCGTGAGCGACGACCTCGCCGGAACCGACCGAAAGACCCGCCTCAGCCGCCCTTCCGGGAAGGAGATGGATGGGGTTCCGGTCTCCGCTGGCCTGTGCCCAGGAGACCACATCGGAGTCAGCGAGCCGGTAGAACACGCAGCCCGACGGTGTATCAAATCCGGCCCCCGGGGCCGTGAGTGTCCCGTTTTCGACGGCATCTGCCCCGGACGGCGACGTCCGGCGGGCGAGCTCATGGGTCACCCACCAGTACCGCCCCTCCACCGGCACCTCGACCGTCGCCCGGATGAGCTCCCACCCGGCGCGCTCGACCTGCTGGATCGAGACTCCATCGGCCGCGGCCGGCTCCGGGGCGACGCCGCCACCCGTGGGGCTCGCACTCATCCGGCAACGGCGGTGCACCAGGCCCTCCCAGGCGGCCTCTCCCCGGCAGTCCCGCAGCCGGCTGTGGATCCGGTGCAGGGCCTGCACAGCGGGGAGGATCGCCGTCGCTCCCCGCCGGGCCTGGCGGTGAGCCTCGCGGTCGGACAGTTCGGAGGAGCCGGTTGCGAGCACCCCGCTCAGGACTGCTGCGAGCCGCTCGACGGCGTCGTCACAGGAGCTGAGACCGTTCACCCTCACGATGCTAGGCACCCGACCCGAGGAGACGACGGAGCCCCGCCGACGTCATGTCGACGGGGCTCGCTATCCGGCCGAGACCGGGATCGCTGTGCGATGCTCAGCGGGTCTCGCGGTGCTCGGTGTGCTTGCCGCAGCGAGCACAGAACTTGGCGATGCTGAGACGGTCGGGGGTGTTCCGACGGTTCTTCTTGGTGATGTAGTTGCGCTCCTTGCACTCCGAGCAGGCCAGAGTGATCTTGGGGCGAACGTCGGCGGACTTGCTGGCCACGTTTGTCTCCTCGTGTCGATCCTCGAGCATGCGACGGAACGCTGTACTCGAAAGCTTGCGTAGCGGGGGAGGGACTCGAACCCTCGACCTCACGATTATGAGTCGTGCGCTCTAACCAGCTGAGCTACCTCGCCATAGGAACACAATGGGGGCCATTGGCCCCCGCTGTGAGAGCCCCGAAAGGGAATCGAACCCTTGACCTTCTCCTTACCATGGAGACGCTCTGCCGACTGAGCTATCGGGGCAACGAGCCGAATCCTAGGCAGATTCGAATCGCTCTGGCAATTCGTTCCGCCGTGGCTTCGCTCACTGCGGTCCTCACCGGATGGCGAGGTGCGATCACGAGTGATCGCCGTGGCGGGTGAGGGATTCGAACCCCCGTAGCATTACGCGGCTGATTTACAGTCAGCTCCCATTGGCCGCTCGGGCAACCCGCCTTGGCTCCGCGCTCCGACCTCTCGGTCATCGCTTGGCGCCGTGGAAGAATAGCAAGGCAGCGGCGCGAAACGCCAATCGCCCCCGTAGGACCCTCCTCACAGAACAACCCACCTAGACTCGGGGCGACTGAAGTCCCCACCCCGGAAAGGACTGCCGCCATGGCCAACGACTCCTCCTTCGACGTCGTCTCCCGCCTCGACCGCCAGGAGGTGGACAACGCCGTCAACCAGTGCGCCAAGGAGATCTCCCAGCGCTACGACTTCCGCGGCGTTGACGCCTCCGTGAGCCTGTCGGGCGACACCATCACGCTGGAGGCCAACACGGCCGAGCGGGTCCTGGCGATCCTGGACGTCCTGGAGTCCAAGCTCTTCCGCCGCGGCGTCTCCCTCAAGGCCCTGGATCTGGGGGACAAGGAGCCGCGTCCCTCGGGCAAGATCTACCGTCTGGCCTGCCCGCTGCGTGAGGGACTCACCCAGGAGGTGGCCAAGAAGATCACCAAGGCGATCCGTGACGAGGGCCCCAAGAGTGTCAAGGCCACGATCCAGGGCGATGAGGTGCGCGTGACCTCCAAGTCCCGCGACGACCTCCAGACGGTGATCGCCCTGCTGAAGAACCTCGACGTCGACGCCGCCCTCCAGTTCGTCAACTACCGCTGAATCGGGTATGCGCCTGTGCGCCCACCCACGACCAGCGGTCACCCTCTCAAGCACCTGACGCTCACCGTCGTCGCTCTCACCCTGCTCATCGTCATCGCGGTAGGAGCCATGGCGGTAGGCCGGGCAATGCTCTCGCCCGACACCGTCATCGATGCCCTGTGGCAGCTGGCCACCGGCGACGGCGACACGCCCCTTGTCTCGCGCAACATCGTCCTCAACGTCCGCCTGCCCCGTGTCGTGGCCGCCGCCATGATCGGGGGTGCTCTCGCGATCTCCGGGTCCGCCTACCAAGGACTGTTCCGCAACCCCATGGTCTCTCCTGACATCCTGGGGGCGAGCACCGGCGCTTCCTTCGGCGCAGCCCTCGCACTGCTGCTCTCCCTGGGGAACATGCCGGTTCGAGCAGCGGCCTTCGCCGGTGGACTCGCGGCGGTCTTCATCACCTACGCGGCGGCCCGATACATCGGACGTGGAAGCAGCCAGGTTCTGCTGCTGGTCCTGTGCGGCATGATCGTCTCGGCCCTCTTCCAGGCCTTCGTCTCGGCGATCAAGTACACGGCGGATCCCGACTCCAAGCTCCCGGAGATCACCTATTGGCTCATGGGCTCCATTGCCAAGGTGACATGGAGCGACTTGAGGCTCTTCGCCATCCCCTTCGTCCTGGGAGTCGTCCCGCTCCTGGCCCTGAGGTGGCGCTTCAACATCCTGGCCTTCGGCGATGAGGAGGCGGAGTCGCTGGGGGTCAACGCCGCCGCGCTGCGTCTGGTCAGCATCGTGTGTGCGACTCTGCTGACCGCTTCCTGCGTGGCGATCTCGGGCGTCATCGGCTGGGTCGGCCTCATCATGCCGCACGTGGTGCGCTTCATCGCGGGCCCGGACAACCGGATCGTCGTCCCCCTGTCGGTCATCCTGGGCGGAGCCTTCCTCATCGCGGTCGACACGGCCTGTCGTTCACTGATGCCCTCTGAGATCCCACTGGGAATCCTCACCAGCATCATCGGGGCCCCGCTGTTCTTCCTCATCCTTCTGCGCACCCAGCAAGGAGGCCGACAGTGAGCCGTCCCGAGGACCGGGCACGGGACACGGGAGACCCCGCACTCTCAGAGCATCCCACCATCACAGCGAGCAACCTGTCCTGCGGCTACCGCCGCCAGGCCATCCTGTCCGGAGTCGACCTGGAGGTCAGTACTGGCGAGGTGCTCTGCCTCCTGGGTCCCAATGGCGTTGGGAAGACGACGCTCTTCCGGACCCTGCTAGGCATCCTGTCACCTGTGTCGGGGCGGGTGGAGATCGGGGGTCGTGAGCGCTCCTCGCTCTCCCGTCGTCAGATGGCCCGCTACATCGCCTACGTCCCCCAGCTGCACGAGCCGCCGTTCGCCTTCTCAGTGTTCGATGTCGCCCTGACGGGCTGCGTCTCACGTCTGGGCCTGCTCGACTCCCCCTCCCGTGAGGACCGCGAGCGCACCGAGGAGGTGTTGACGCGACTGGGAATCGCCCACCTGTCCGCGCGCCTCCTCACCGAGCTCTCCGGGGGCGAGCAGCAGATGACCCTCATTGCCCGGGCGCTGGTGCAGGACGGGAGGATCCTGGTGATGGATGAGCCGGCCGCCGCCCTCGATCTGCATAATCAGGCGACGATCCTCCGTTGCATACGGGATCTGGCTGACGAGAATCACGGGGTCATCATGACCTCGCACAGCCCGGATCATGCCTTTCTGGTAGCGACTCGGGCGGTCCTCATCACCCGGGACCGGGAGATTCTCTCCGGTCCGGTCAACGAGGTGCTCACCGAGGAGAATCTCCAGGCCGCTTACGGCACGCGAGTGCAGGTCCTGGAGACCACGAGTCCCGACGGCGAGATCGTCCGTACCTGCATCCCGACACTCGAACTCACCTGAGACCTCGCGTCGCCGCCGACCACGAATCTCATACTTCATATTCTACCCTTATAGAAGATTGGTGAATAACTCCATCAATCACCGCAGCCTTCCACTTCTTAGGAGCATTCATGACTTCGCTGCGTTCATCATCCACCCCCTCAACCGTCTTCTCGTCACCATCCCGCCGAGACCTGCTCAAGCTCGCCGGCGCCGGGGCCGGGAGCGCCGTCGGGCTGAGCCTGCTGGCGGCCTGCGGCTCCAAGTCCTCCAAGGCGGGCGGCAGCGCCTCACCCTCAGGCGGCACGCAGACCATCACTGATATGGCCGGCAAGCAGGTCGAGGTGCCCACGAATCCGACCGCCTACGCGGACGGCTGGTACGCCCACAACGAGGTGACGATCATGCTCACCGGAGCCAAGGGGCTCGTCGCCACGCACTGTGATCCCAAGAAGTTCCCCTGGATGTACAAGGTCTGCCCGAACATGTCGAAGGCGACCTCGACTTTCGGGGACGACTTCAACTTCGAGGACCTGGCAGCACTGAATCCCCAAGTCATCTTCGACTCCAAGGAGACGCTGCGGGACAAGGCCAAAGAGGTCGGCATCCCAGTCGTTAACTGCAACTTCCAGACCTATGAGGAGATGAAGAAGTCCATCGCCATGACAGCGAAGGTCTTCGGTGGGGACGCCCCCAGGATCGCCGAGAAGTACAACACCGAACTGGACCAGGCGGTCAAGGACGTCAAGGCGAAGACCGACGGCCTGAGCGATGAGCAGCGCCCCACGGTGATGCACGGCAACAGCGTCTACACCCTCAACCTCGACGGTACCGGCACCATCATCGACGAGTGGATCAAGACGGCTGGTGCGCGGAACGCCGTCGACACCTCGACGAAGGGCAACGCCCAGGCCCAGTTCACGATGGAGCAGATACTCACCTGGAATCCCGATGTCATCATCACGGGAAAGGCCGGAGAGGCTGAGAAGATCCTCAATGACCCCAACTGGGCGAGCATCAAAGCCGTTCAGAATCAGAAGGTCTACGTCAACCCCAAGGGTGTCTTCGGCTGGGACCGTTACGGTGTTGAGGAGCTTCTTCAGGTGCAGTGGGTCTCTGCCCTCCTCCACCCGGAGCTCTTCCCCGACCTCAAGATCGAGGAGAAGGTGAAGACCTTCTACAAGACCTATCTCAACTACAACCTCACCGACGACGAGGTGAAGCTCATCATGGCGGGCAAGGATCCCCAGTAACGTCCCGAGCCCTCGCCTGCGGCTATGCCGACAGCAGCGTCAGGACGGCCTTGACGCGGCGGTGGACGGCGGCGTCGGGCAGCAGGCCGAGCTTGGCGAAGATCCGCTGGGTGTGCTTCTCCACGGCCCCCTCGGTGACCACCATGATCGTGGCGATGCCGGCGTTGGTGTGGCCCTCGGCCATGAGGGCCAGGACCTCCCGCTCGCGGGGCGTGAGCTCGGTGAGCGGGTCATCGCGCCGACCTCGCTGGAGGACCTGGGAGACGACGTCGGGGTCCAGGACGAGCTCGCCGCGCGCCACCCGCTCGACCGCACCGAGGAAGGCGTCGATGTCGCCGACCCGATCCTTGAGGAGGTAGCCCAGGGCGCCGCCGCCGTCGGCCAGGAGCTCGGGCAGGTAGCCTGCGACGACGTACTGGCTCAGCAGCAGGATGGGTGCACCCGGCCACTGGGCGCGGATGCGGGTGGTGGCCCGCAGTCCCTCGTCGGTGTGGGAGGGCGGCATGCGGATGTCGGCGACGACGACGTCGGGCCGCAGCCGCAGGGCCTCGCTCACGAGGGCCTCACCGTCCCCCACTCCCCCGACGACCTCGTGGCCGCCGTCGGCCAGGATGAGTGCCAGTCCCTCGCGCAGGAGGACGGAGTCATCAGCGATCAGAACGCGCACGGGATTCTCGCCTCCAGTGTGGTCGGTCCGCCGGTCGGGGACGTGATGAAGAGCCTACCGTCGACCCCGTTGAGGCGCTCGACCAGGCCGGCCAGGCCATGTCCTTTGGCGGTCGAGGCCCCTCCGATGCCGTTGTCACTGATCCTCACGAGCAGGGCGCCGTCAACGATACGGGCATCGACGCCGGCGGCCGTGGCCCCGGAGTGCTTGTTGAGGTTGGCCAGCGCCTCACTGACCACGAAGTAGGCGGCCTGGGAGACGTGGTCGGGCAGGTCGGGCAGTTCGGTGCTCACGGTGACGGGGACGGAGGAGCGGGTGGCGGCCTCGGTGATGGCGGCCGCCAGGCCACGGTCGATGAGGACCGGTGGGGCGATACCGCGGGAGAGCTGGCGCAGCTCGTCGAGAGTCTGCTGGGTCTGATCCATGGCGCCCCGGATGATCGCGGAGGCTGCCACCGGGTCCTTCTCGGCCTGGCGCTGGGCCCGGGCCAGGTCCATGCGCAGGCGTACGAGGCGCTGTTGGGGGCCGTCGTGGATGTCGCGCTCCAGGCGGCGGCGGGTGTCGGCCTCGGCCCGTTGGACGGCGGCACGGGAGGTTTGCAGGCGGCTGACCTCACTGCGCCAGGAGAGCATGCCGCGGATGAGTCCTGTCTGCATGGCGGCCAGGCCCCGTAGGACGAAGGGGGCGGTCAGGGAGAAGATGATGCCGCAGGCGAGATCGATGACGACATCCCAGAGCAGGGGCGGGTACAGGCCCAGAAGATCGGACAGACCCTGGCGTTGGTCTCCAAGGATTGATTCGGTAATGACATCGGCGATAGGGGCGAGGAAGCCACCCACAGCCAGGGCCAGCCACACGACGGTGAGGATCCAGGTGATGAGGGACACCGGGAAGTAGACGATGACCCACAGCAGGTCCACCCAGCGCTGGGGGTCGCGCAGGCGTCGCAAGAGCCGACGGCGCGCGGAAGCCTCCGGAACAGGAGACAGATAGCCGCCCGGCCTAGGCTCACGCTCGTCCAGGCGCGCCACGCCGAGGCGGGCCAGGTTGGCGAAGCCTCCGGCGATGCTCAGTGCCAGGACCAGGAGGAGGAGACCGACCCCGATGATGACGGTACCGGTGCCGGCAACCGTCAGCGGAAGCACGAGGTTGAAGGCGAGCAGGCTCAGTGGCCCGCTGAGGAGGAGGAAGGCGGCGTCCCTGCCGAGCTGGCGGTAGCGCGCGGCCCATGCTGATCGGTTCATGACTCATATCCTCCTCAGGGCCGGAATCACGCCCAATCCTGCCACCTGGCGAGGCCAAGGTGGGGCTATCCCGACACTGCCTTGAAGCGGGCGGCTCAGCCACCGAGTCGAGCGGTCAGGCTGCGAGCGAGCTCATCGGCCCATCTGCCGTAGCGGGACTCGCCGGGGCGGCTGAGGCAGTACAGGAGGTTGCCCAGGCGGTCGAGGAGCTCATAGGCGTCGCGGCGCTCCAGCAGCCGTTGCGGGTCGGCGGCACCGGTGTCCTGCGCAAGCCGCGAGCGCCGCGAGTACCGAGAGTACTCAGTGACGAAGGCGGTGACGTCGTCGGGCGTCATGGGCAGGTACCAGGGCCCACCGGTCACCCGGCCCCCGATGAGGGCCAGGTCCTTGGCGGTGTCGCCGGGCCCGGACCACTCGAAGTCGATGAGTCGCGGCAGGCCGTCGGGTCCGAGGATGACATTGGGGGCGACGACGTCGCCGTGGATGATCGGGTGGATGGGGACCGCCTCGAAGGCCGGGGCGAGGCGGTCGAGCTCACGGCGCCAGGCGGGCAGGAGCGGGCGGACGCGGGGGTCGGTGAGGGTCTGCGGATGATGCTCTCCCCACCAGGTCACCAGCTCCTCCCCCTGTTCGTCGGCGCTCGGCACGAAGGCGGCCGACGGCGCGGTGGCGGTGGCGGTGGCGAGTGCCTCGTGCAGGCGGGCGATCTGGTGGGCGAGGGCGGTGGCGAGCCGCCGGTTCCAGTCGGCGGTGCGCAGGGCCCGACCGGGGACGTGGGTGGTCACCATGTAGGGGGTGCCGAGCGGGTTGTCGCTGCCGGGCTCCAGGACGACGGCACTGGTTCCCAGCTCGGGCGGGACGCGTCTGAGGACCTCGAACTCGGCCTGCATGGAGCGGGGCAGGTCATGGGGCGGGCGTCGTGGAAGGCGCAGGACCCGGGCCTGCTCCCCGGAGCCGACTCGCCAGGCGGTGTAGCTCTCACCGGTCCCCAGCCGCTCGACCGGTCCGGTCGTCACGCCGCGCAATTCGCCGGCGTCGGCGGCGGCTCTGATGCGTGGGGCGATGTCGTCGTCGGTTCCAGTGGGAGGTGGAGTGTCCACTCCCCTGTCCACCGTCATCGGGTTCCATCCGCGGGGCCGAGGTCGACGATGGCCCGGGCGGCCTCGGTGACGGTGAGACGGGCGGTGTCGAGGCGGAGGTCGGCCTCGGGCCAGGGGGCGTAGTCGCGGCGGGTAATCTCCTGCCACCCCGGCAGTTCAAGTCCCTTGATGTCGCTCACCCGCTGCTGAGCGCGGCGCCGATGCTCGGCCTCGTCGGAGCAGATGAGCTCGACGGCGAGAGACCGAGCGCCCAGGTCTGAGGCTGTCTCCTCCCACAGGCGGCGGGTGAGGGGCAGCGGGTTGACGCACTCGACCAGGACGTCCCCGCCCGAGTCCAGGACGTCCCGGGCCACAGCGGCAACTACGTAGTATCCGGCGCCCGCGGGCATACCGGGGAGCATCTCACCGCTGTCCCGCAGAGCCTGCTCGATGGAGTCGATGCGCAACCAGGTCGGTGGTCGACTCCGCGGCCGCGCCTCGGCCCGCAGGCGCAGGACCTCCCGGCACACGGTGGTCTTGCCGACTGCCGGTAGTCCGCCGACGACGGTCAGTGGCACTGTCAGTACCCGGCCATCTGCTCGAGGCGGGCGATGCGCTTGTCCATGGGCGGGTGGGTGGCGAAGAGGTTGCGCAGGCTCCCGAAGGGGTTGGCGATCATCATGGAGGAGACCGGTTCGAGGCGTGGGTCCTGCCCCATGGGCACGCGCGAGATTCCGGACTCGAGCTTGCTGAGCGCGCTGGCCAGGGCGAGCGGGTCCTGGGTGAGCTCGGCGCCGTCGTGGTCGGCGTCGTACTCGCGGGTCCGGGAGATGGCGAACTGGGTGATGGCGGCGGCCAGGGGCGCCAGGAGGGCCAGCAGCAGGACGGCGATGATGTTGCCGCCGTCCCGGTCACGCCGGTTGCCGCCGCCGAACCACATGGCCATGGTGACCATAGAGGAGATGACGCCGGCGATGCCCGCGGCCACCGAGGAGGTGAGGATGTCGCGGTTGTAGACGTGGGAGAGCTCGTGGCCCAGGACGCCGCGCAGCTCACGCTCGTTGAGGAGCTGGAGAATGCCCTGCGTGCAGCACACGGCGGCGTGCGAGGGGCTGCGACCGGTGGCGAAGGCGTTGGGGCTCATCGTGGGGGCCACGTAGAGGCGCGGCATGGGCTGGCCGGCAGCGGCGGAGAGCTCACGCACGATGGCGTACATCTGAGGCTGCTGGGCCTCGGTGACCTCGATGGCGCCCATGGAGCGCACGGCGATCTTGTCGGAGTTCCAAAAGCCGAGGGCGGTCTGCACCAGGCCGATGACCGGCGCGATAACCAGCCAGATGGCGGAGCCGGTCCCCCGGGCCAGCACGTAGCCGAGCAGGAGAAGCAGGCTCCACATGCCGCCCAGGAGGACGGCGGTCTTGAGACCGTTGTAGTGGTGAGTCCTTGTCATGGGTGGAGACTATGGGATGAACCTGTGTCTGACCTATGTCTGCTGTCGCGGGACCACTCGCGCGGTGATGAGGCCGCAGTCCAGGCAGCTCAGGGTGTCGCGGAAGTCGTCGGGATCGAAGGTGGTTCCCGGCGCCTCACGCGCGAGGGTCCAGTACTCCCCCGTCGAGTCCTGGACCGCGTACCCGGTGTCGCGGAAGCCGGAGCGCTCGTAGAAGGAGAACCGACGGCGTCGCTGCTCGGCGTTGTCGGCCTCGGCGATGACGGGCTCGATATCCAGGACGATGGTGCAACCGGGGTGACGGCGCTCGAGCTCAGCCAGGAGGCGGGTGCCCACGCCACGGCCGCGTGCGGCGTCGTCGACGGCGAGGTAGAAGAGGTAGAGCAGGCGGGAGCCGGGGCGACGCACGGTCCAGGTCAGGGCGACAGGATCCGGGCGGGCCGCACGGGTCGGTCCGGCGGGCTGGTCCCACCAGGCGACGAGGTCGACGCCGCGGCGCAGGCTGAGCACGTGGATGAGCGCCCAGGGAATGCGCTCATCCTCGGGGAAGGCACGCAGGTAGAGGTCATGCGCCCAGCGGTTGGTTCCGCCGGCGAAGCGGATGCGGCGGGTTCTCATCGGGCTTCTTCCTCTCCGTGTCGGTGACGACGCCCTTCCGGCACCGGCCGCGGGGAGGTCCAGGGCCTGGCCGACCCCAGGTGCTCCACGATCCGGCGCACACCATGGTCCTTGGCCACGACCTGCACGGCCGTGGCCCCCGAGACTGTCTTAACCTGACGCAGGTACGGACTCACCCACCAGATCTTACCGCCGCCTTAGTGCCCCGAAACAACCACCCCACCCCCACAATCCCAACGAACAACCCCCCCCTGAAACACAAACCACCCCAACCTGTGCAACTCAGGTGAGCAGGTAGCCGATGAGGATGAGCAGGCCCCACATGCCGCCCAGGAGGGCGGTGGTCTTCAGGCCGTTGTGGTGGTTGGTGCCTCGGTAGATCGCCGACATGCCGTCAGAGTAGCGGAGCCACCTGTGCGCGCCCTGTGCAGTCGCCCCGAGTTACGCGCGCGAGACCGGTGGACATCAGGATCAAGACTGTGGTGTGTCAGGACATCTGGGACGGTGTTGGCGTCTCAGACGTCCTGGAACGATCTGGGCGAAGTTTGGAAGCGGTGACGTCAGGCGCGCGTGGCACCGGCGGCGACATTCTGCACCGGTGGTTGCGCCTGGCACCTTGGGTTGCGTTCTCACCGCGCCCGAAGGTGCTAGGCGCAACCACTGGTGCTCAAGGCACCCGACGATGCGACCACGACACGACCGCTTGTCCCAGGACAGCATTCACCGACTGATCGCGCTCTACTTCTCCAGATAATTCTGCCGCGTCCTCCCGATGAGGAGACACACCCCGACCAGAAGCGCCAGGAGCACGCCGTTCGCGCAGACTAGCTGAAGCATCCGATATTCAGGATCCACCACGTACTGCCCCTGAAGCGGGATCATTCCGAGATAGTAGTACGAGAAATCATCACCAGTCACTGCGCCCACGACCCAGTGATCAGTAAAACGCCTGACGAGGGAGAAATACAGCGTCGCGAACGCAAGAATCTGCATAAAGACGAACATGCCCCATGAGACCGAGCGCGCCATACCAGGCCCGGCGACCCGCTTGCCAGCAGAAGCGCCTATGAGCATCATCAACATGCCACAGGCTAGAGCGACCCCCTTTGCGATGAGCCCTAGGAGCACCGCACTCCAACTAGTCTCGCCTCGACCAGAATCCGGAAGGCTAACGACGGCGTACAAAACCATCAAAAACGACCAGAGAACACAACCGTGCAAACCCGCCATCTTCCATCTCGGCAGTGGAGAGAGGAAGAAGATCCTCTCACTGCAAAGGGCCACATGCCGCACCAAGTAATCTAGCGCATACAATGACGCTCCGAATGAGAGCAGCATGACACCCAGCGCGTGCATCTGTGCCACCATTTGCCCAGATCCCACCCGCCCTGCGACAGCAACGACCAACGCGAGTACCAAGATGGGCAGGAAGAACCGTCCATGACGACGCAGGACCATCCTCAAATCATTCATGTGCGGCCACCAAACGTTTAAATGCCATCTCGAGGGACCCATCACCGATCCGCCGAACATCGGCAACCTTTCCAGAGCGGAGCAGCCGCCCGTCCACCACCATCATGACAGCGTCGAAGACGCGCTCAACCCCCTCGATCAGATGGGTACTCAACAACATTGGAGCCTCCTGACATCGAACTTCGATGATGTTCTCGATCAAGCGATCACGAGTCAGGGGATCGACGCCAGCTAACGGCTCATCCAAGACATATAGTCTTGGCCGCCTCGCCATGATCAGAGCCAGATGCAAGCGCTCCGACATCCCTTTCGAAAGGCTTCCCACAGGCGCCGACCTTTTAATCGCGGACCCAGCGAGAAACTCTTCCGCGACATCATCGCGAAAATCCTGGTGCCTCGCGCTAAACAGATCAATTGCCTGCCCAACTGTCATCCAGGAGAACAAGAACGGCTTATCTGGTAGATAGGCGATCTCATCTCGACTGGGGCACCTCAGCGCACCGTCATATCTCCCAATATCGCCACAGACCGTCTTGAACAACGTGGTTTTCCCGGCACCGTTCGGGCCAAACATGCCGACAACACCATCGTCCGCGTCTACTCTAAAACTCATGTCCGAGACCGCACGATGCTTGCCGTAAGACACCGAAAGGCGAATCCCTTCAACAACAATATCACCCATATCCAGATCACCTCCATAGGAACGACACGACAACGAAAATGATAATATAGGCCAATACCCCGAGCGAGACAATCCTCAGAACCAGAATGGGCTTTGGCGCATCCGACCAGCCCTCGACTTCCTCAAGATCGAAGCACGCCAATAGCGTACGTTGACCATCCGCATTCCACAAGGGCAACAAGTTGGTGGCGACAAAGATCATCACCAAGGCAGTTCCATATCTCCCCTCCTCACCCAGGCCCAGAACTTCCTGGCACAATACGAGCAGGTTCACGGCGATCAAGTTAGCGAAGAGTCCGGCAGAGTGGCAGAGCAGCCTTTCCCTTCTAGGGAGAAGGGATACCTGATTCATTCTAACGAAGAATGCCGGCATGACCCAATAGTTCATCTTGAATCCCACCTTGTCAGGACGCCTTCCGCACCATCGCAACGCCAGGACATGACCAGCCTCATGGATGAGCAGATTACTGACAACTAACGTCGCCGCCAGGACGAGGCCTCCGCCTCCATTGAGCCTTTCTGAAGCCACGTCTGAAGCGAGATACCCCAGCAGCCATAGCAACCCATTGATCAACATCGTGAGAAACAGCATGACGTAGACGCCCAGCCATAGCGTCGACAGGCGAGAAGCCTTGTCCACCCAGGCAACAGGCCTCTCCCCAATCACACCTTCAGCGCCAACCATCCGATCGATTTCGCTCCAGAGTACCACGGGTAGGGGATCGCGCACCATGCGGAAGTTCCCCGCGTATCGCACATTCGTGCGGACTTAGGTGTACTACATCGCCCTTTGGCACCGCCAAACTCATCCGAAAGTATGACGGTCGCGACTCCTTCAAGGAGGCTGTGTCAGCAAGCCGAGGCCCATCTGCGACGCCTCGGCGGCCCCGGGCTCACCTGGAGCAATGATGCGAGGAGCGGATCTGCGCCGGGACGGAGACAGTCGCCGATCGCGGCCCACGAGTGGGCAGCGCGGATATGACTTGGCCGCCCGTCGTGCCCGATCTTGGATGATCGCGGGCGGGGACTGGCCTCCGGCACGCACCCAAGTGGGACGTCCAGAGCGGCGCTGGGCGCTCCTGAGCGACCCTGGACCCTCGAGAGCACCGCCGGAGCGCTGCCCCCAACGTCCCTGCGCGCTGTAGCCGCCCCTTCTCGCGCCGTCGGCCCGCAGAAACCGTCTCGGCCCGCTCCCGCGCCCTCAAACTGCGAGGATGAGGGCGCAACAGCGGGCCGAGGGCGCGGGAGCGGGCTGAGGGCGCAACGACGGGGCGAGGTGCGGTGAACCAGTCCGCCCGGTCTTCCGGGACCTCCCGGCCGCCCCTCCCCCGCTTCCTCAGAGCCGGTGGGCGACGCGCTCGGGGACGCGGCCCGTCTCGGGCTGGCCGATGAGGTCCTCGGGAACCTCGGTGGAGCGGGAGATCGCGGTCATGGCGTCGCGGGAGACGACCTTGACGCGCTCGCGCGGCTTGGACTCCCCTCCGGTGACGACGACCTCACCGTAGCCCTCGCCGAGCTCGCGCTCGTAGGCGTCCAGCAGCTCCCAGCCCTCCCAGTTGGTGAAGGGGATGCCGCGGGACTCCAGCAGGGCGATGATGGCGTCGTGACCGACCTGGGCCTCGTCGCTGGTCTCGGCGTGCAGCAGGCCGGCGTTGGCGTCGGCCACGAGGTTGGTGATGGTCTCCTGCGCGTCGGACTTGGTGGAGCCGATGAGGCCCACGGGGCCGCGGCGGATCCAGCCGGTGGCGTACAGGCCGGTCAGGGGCTTGCCGTCCTCGCCGAGGACACGGCCGCCCTCGTTGGGGACGACGTGCCGCTCGGCGTCGAAGGGCAGGCCCTCGATGGCGCTGGAGGCGTATCCGACGGCGCGGTAGACGGCCTGGACGGGCCAGTCGCGGTACTCGCCGGTGCCGGTGACGTTGCCGTCGCCGGTCAGGCGGGTGCGCTCGGTGCGCAGGCCGACGACGTGGCCGTCGTCGTCGGTGAGGACCTCGTGGGGCGCCGAGAAGAGGTGGATGTGGATGCGGTGGGAGGCGGTGAGGTCCTCCGGCTCCTGCATCGCGTACCCCTCAAGGGCCTTGACGACCTGGCGCTGCTGGTTGGAGGAGGCCAGGGCCGCCTGCGAGCCCTCGTCGTACTCGAAGTCCTCCTCGTCGACGAGAACGTCGACGTCGGCCTGCTTGCCGAGCTCGCGCAGCTCCAGCGGGGTGAACTTCACCTGAGCCGGACCGCGGCGACCGAAGACGTGCACGTCGGTGACCGGGGACTGCTGGAGCGTGGCGGCCACGTTCGCGGGGATCTCGGTGGTCATGAGGTCGTCGGCGTGCTTGGCCAGGACGCGGGCGATGTCCAGCGCGACGTTGCCGACGCCGATGACGGCGACCTCCTTGGCACTCAGGTCCCAGGTACGCGGGTGGTCGGGGTGACCGTCGTACCAGGAGACGAAGTCGGCGCCGCCGTAGCACTCGGGGGCGTCGACGCCGGGAATGTCGAGGGGGGCGTCGGTGTCGGCTCCGGTGGAGAAGATGATGGCGTCATAGTGCTCCTGGAGCTCGGCCACCGAGATGTCACGGCCGACCTCGACGTTGCCGATGAGCCGGATGTCCCCGCGCTGGAGGATCTTGTAGAGGGCCACGATGATCTGCTTGATGCGCGGGTGGTCGGGGGCGACGCCGTAGCGCACCAGCCCGTAGGGCGCAGGAAGCCGCTCGAACAGGTCGATACAGACCTCCATGCCCGACTTCGAGAGGATGTCCGAGGCGTAGATGCCTGCGGGGCCTGCTCCGATGACGGCGACATTGAGAGGACGTGCGTTCACTGTTCTTCGTTCCTGTTTCAGGGGACGTGGACGTGGCACCCGCGTTCCCACTGCCAGGAGAACCGGTTGCTCCGGTCCGGGGCGACGGGCGATGACGGCGGGGTACCGCGCCACAGTCTATGGAGGAAGGCAGGGGCTCCCCCAGGGTGTGGGCAACAACGCGGCTTTGAGCCGCGTCACGTCGGAGAGGTACCGGTGGGACAGAGCAGCGCAGCCTCCACCTCGTCACTCCGGCCGCAATCGAAGTCCACCCTCAGGCTGGTCGCGGGAGTGCCGGCAGTGACTTTCCTCGCGAGCGAGGCCTTGACGAGCCATCAGTCGGCATCAGCACTCCAGAGACGAGCGGGGAGATAGGCCCGAGGGGCGACCCGGGGTCCTCTTCTCCGGCCGAGACGATCAGCACCCTCGGTTTTCGTTGCTGTTGCAGCGGTTTCTGGGGGTGATTCGTCGTGCGGGCGGCGGGAGACGAGGGTATACTGTACGTATGTTCGAAAGCGGTGTGCTTCCTCACGACCCGGCCGACGGTGCGGCTGGTGGGGTGAGTGCGCCTGCCGAGGAGCCGGTAGCGCCATTGCCGACAGAGGATGCCGCTGACCTGCTGGCACCCCTGGGGGCGGGTGGGGCGCTGGCCGGCGTGGTGGAGGGGTTGTTGGCCCGCCTGTTGGTGCCCGTCCGCAGCGATGGCGAGGACGCCGGCAGCGCCGTCGACGCCGAGGACTTGGCGGGCAAGGTCGGGACCGCTGAGAGTGAGGGCCTGTTCTCCGGTGAGCCGGGCGGTGATGCAGCCTTGGCGGCCGTGGCGGAGGTGCGCAGGGTCGCGAGCGTGGAGGAGGCCGCCTCGTCCGGGTTGATGGCTCTAGGCGCTGCAGGTTTGGCAGAGCTGGCGGCGGCGTGTCACCGGCTGGTGGCGTGGGCGTCTTGGGGTGAGGCCCTGGCGGCGGCGTGCCTGACGGATTGCGGCGAGCTGTCGACGCATCCGGGTCAGTGGGGCCCAGACGGTGCGGTCTCACCGGTGGTGGGGTTCGAGGAGCGGCGGTTCAACACCACCTGCCTGCTATCGGCCCGCCTGGGGCTGTCTCGAACTCAAGCCGGGCAGATCGTGGACCACGGCAGCGCGCTGATGGACGTCGGTTTCGGGCCCACCGAGGCCATGGAGCGGTGCGGGGTGCTGGACGCAGCCAAGGCGTCCTTAGTGACTCGCCGCTTGGAGGGGGTGCCGGCCCCGGTGGCACTGGCCGTTCAGGAGCGGGTGCTGCCCCAGGCGCCCAGGCGCAGCGTGTCCCAGGTGGGACGCGACATCGAGCGGGCCCTAATGGAGGTCGACCCCGCCGGGCATGCTGAGCGGGTGCGAGTCAATGTCTCCCGGCGGTGCGTGACGCGTCCCAGGACCGCCGGCGAGGGCATGTCCCAGGTCCGCCTGCTGCTACCGACCATGGACGCGCTGCTGCTGGACGCCACCCTGGACGCGATCGCCGCCAGCGCCAGGGCCTGCGGCGAGCAGCGCACCCCAGCCCAGCTGCGCGCCGACGCCATCACCGCCATGACCCTGTCCACACTACGCACCAGCCAGCAAGCCGCCTACCACAGACCCACACAAGCCCCCGACGACGACACCAGTGGCGGCACTGGCGGTGGTGGCGGTCTCGGCAGCAGCACTGGAGACTTTGGCGGTGTGAGTGAGCTGGGTTCAGTGCCTGCCTCGTTCTCTCCTCCCAGGCGTTCTGCCTCCCTGGGTCGTCTGCTGCCTGACGGGGTGCCCCTGGAAGGGCTTCTGGGGGCCTTGAGCTCCCTGGTGGGGTCCGCCAGCCCATGGTGGACCCCCTCAGACACCGGCCACCTCCCCCTCCCCGAAAACATCCACATCGACGTCCAGGTCACCGTCCCCCTGACCAGCCTGGCTGGTCTGGCACCACCAGAAGACCCCACCGGCAGAGGTGACCCTAGGGGCAGTGAGTGCTCCGAGGCGCCCCGCCACCCGAAGTCCGGCAGAGCCTCCCCAGACCAGAACCCCACCGTCACGACCGATCCTCTCAACGGTGCAGCACCCCGGGACAGCAGGAGAAGTCTGCCCACCACCAGCAGCAGGAGCCTGCCCACCGCTGACGGGAGGAGTCTGCCCGGTTCCAGCGGGAGGAGTCTGCCCGAACCCACCCCGGCCACTCCCGCCTCCCAGGCCGCCGCCTCGTGCTCCGCCGCTGCGGGCGGGGTTGCTCAGGTGCGCATTGGGGCGCGCAGCGCGTCGGTGCCGGCCCTGACCGCCTGGGCCCTGGCCGCCGGCGGGACCTGGAGACGCCTGGTCACCGACCCAGCAAGCGGAGTCGTGATCGACGTGGGACGCACCAGGTACCGTCCCCCGGCCGGTCTGGCCGACCTGGTGCGCGCCCGCGACCGAGCCTGTGTCTTCCCC